>JAESRD010000176.1 GCA_016764835.1 Paracoccaceae bacterium
AAGCTGTTCGAGGGTGAGGCCCAGCAAATGCCGGGCCTCCTTAAACTCTAGCGATGTCATACGACGAAAAGCTTAATGACGGCGGCCGTCGCGGCCATAACTGCGGCTGCGGTGGCAAATGGTGCGATGAATGTCATCACCGTAACCTGCTTTGTCTCTACAAGCATCTTGGCAATTTCAGCCCGCATCCTGTCATCTGAGAACGATTGTTCAGCAAATGTCATTTTGTTTTTTCCAAAACCGGACTTCATTGTCCATATATCCAATACAGGACCAATGGTACCACACGTCAAGGATAATCGTATTGTCAAAGCCGGGAAAAATGCCACGCATTCTTTACGAAGCCCGCCTCGATGGGCTATGGATATTCGCCGATGGGGCGCATGTTGGCACTATCCCGCCGCAGCAATATGCGCAGATGATTGAGGTGCTGGCGGGTGATTATCACGTTCACCGCCCGTTCTCGATCTGTCTTGATAACTGAGAGAGTTTAACTGGCTGATAAGGTTAGCGGTTAGTTTGGATTTGCAACCCGCTGCGTGACCACTCCGCCAACTCGTCGCCCGCACTTTTGGTGCGGGGCTCTGATAGAGCCAGAGTGCTGGGCCGCGCAAACGCCTGTTGCCGCCAAATATTCAAACCAAATTAAACGCTAAACATTATGAGTGCACGATATGACATTGCCGGGGGCGGCGGTATATGGCATCACCTTTCTGATGGGACTGGACGTATGAGTTTAGCTATGGCCGATTACACACAACGACGCACGATTATGGTGGACACGCAAGTGCGCCCCTCTGATGTGACAAAATTTCCAATTATCGCAGCAATGCTGTCTGTAGCACGTGAGACTTACGTGCCGGCGCGCTTGCGCGAAGCGGCTTATATTGGCGGCAATCTTGCGCTTGATGATGGCCGGGTGCTGCTAGAGGCGCGCAGCTTTGCCAAGTTGCTGGACGCGCTTGATATTGGCCCGACTGATGTAGTCTTAGATATCGGCTGCGGGCTTGGCTATTCGAGCGCTGTTATTGCGCAGATGGCTGAATTTGTGGTCGCCGTTGAGGATGACGAAGCGCTGGCAACCGAAGCGCAGACCAACCTTTCAGAAAATGGCGTTGATAATGCCGCGGTCGTGCAAGCGCCTTTGGCGCAGGGCGCGGCCAAGAGCGGGCCTTATGATGTTGTGATCTTGCAGGGCGCTGCAGAAACTGTGCCGCAAGCCATCATAGATCAGATCAAAGAAGGCGGTCGCATTGGCTGTATCTTTGCCGATGGTGATCTTGGCACCGTTCGTATTGGCCGCAAAAACGCGGGCAAAATGAGCTGGCATTTCTCGTTTAATGCCGCCGCACCGGTTTTGCCGGGCTTTGAGCATGAAAAAACATTCGCATTTTAGAACCTATTCAATCTGGCTGGGGGGCCGAAAATAGATGAAAATTCTCTTTGGAACTCTGCCGCGGGTTATTGCTGCGGTTGCTGGTCTGTCTTTTGCCGCCGTCCCGGCCACGGCCGAAACTTTGGCCGATGCTTTGGCTTACGGCTATGAGCATAGCGGTCTGCTTGAGCAGAACCGCGCATTGTTGCGGGCAGCTGATGAAGATGTGGCCCAGGCCATGGCGGCGTTGATGCCGGTTATCAACTGGTCAGCTTCGGCGCAAAGCGCGCTCGGCAGCGGGCCTGCTGGGGCTGATCTGGTATCGGGCAGCTTAGTGCTCTCGGCCCAGCTGACGCTTTATGATGGCGGCGCGACTCAGCTGGCGATTGATGCGCAAAAGGAATCAGTTCTGGCCACACGCGCCAGCCTGCTTAACGTTGAAGAGCAAGTGCTGCTGCGGGTTGTCGAGGCCTATATGAATGTGCGCCGCGCCCACGAATTTGTCACATTGCGGCAAAGCAATGTGCGGTTGATCACCCAAGAGCTGCGCGCTGCGCGTGACCGGTTTGAGGTTGGCGAAATTACGCGGACTGATGTGTCCTTGGCCGAGGCGCGGCTGGCGGCTGCGCGCAGCCAGCTATCGGCCGAAGAGGGCAGCCTCGTGCGGTCTTATGAAGAATATAACGTGGCCGTTGGCCGCCGCCCGAGCAATCTGCAATGGGCGGCCCCCGTGCGTCTGCAATATTCAATCAACCAGTCCAAAGACATTGCCATGCGCTCGCATCCGCTTGTGGCCCAGTCGCAACATGCGGTTGCCGCAGCTGAGCTGAATATTTTGCGCGCTGAAGCAGCTTTGCGCCCGACATTGACAGTCAGCGGCCAGCTGGCAGTTGATGAAGACTTTAGCGGCAGCCGGGGCATTAGCCTCAATCTTGGCGGACCGATCTACCAAGGTGGGCGGCTTTCGAGCCAGATCCGCCAGTTTATGTTGCGCCGTGATGCGACCCGCTCTGGCCTGCATATTACCGTGCAGGGTGTCGCGCAAAATGTCGGCAACGCCTATTCCTTCCTCGAAGTCGCTCGCGCCAGCCGCGATGCGTTTGAGCGTCAGGTTCAGGCATCAACCGTGGCCTTTAGCGGCATCCGAGAAGAGGCGACGCTGGGCGCGCGCACCACGCTTGATGTGCTCAATGCTGAGCAGGAATTGCTCGATGCGCGGGCAAATCTGATCTCGTCTCAGGTTGACGAGACCATTGCCAGCTATGCCGTGCTGTCCTCCATGGGCCAGCTGACGGCGCAGAGCCTGCAACTGCATGTTCAGATCTATGATCCGGCGGCTTATTACAACTTGGTGCGCAATGCGCCAACAGCCACATCCGAGCAAGGCCGGGCATTGGATCGGGTATTGGAAGCGTTAGGCGAACAATAACATCCTTCTGCGCAATCTGTTGTGGGAAATGGCCTAAAGGGCTATCATTGCGAAAGAGGCGACGCAGGAACAACCATGTCAGATCCGGTAACTAATTTAGATATTGAGGACGTGCTGTCCTCCATCCGACGCCTTGTGGCTGAGGGTGATCGCGCCGTGGCCGAGCCACGGATTATTGCGCAGCCGAAAGCGGAATCCGCTGATTTAAGCGCGCAAAATCAAGTAGTTAAATCAGTGAAGGCGGCGCAGGAGCGTTTCGTGTTAACGCCAGCACTGCGTGTGGCTGAGCAAGAAGAGGTGCTGTCAGCCGCGCCGCGCCCCGAGCCGCCAGAGCCTGTGGTCGAGGCCGTGTCTGCGGTGCCAGAGTTGGCGGCTGTCGATTCGAGTGATGTTGAGCTGCCGGAAGATGCAGAAGCAGCGCCTGAGCTGCAAGAAACTGATGTGACGGAGATTGTGGCCGAGACGGTGGCGGTGACAACAGCCGATATTGAGACTGATACTGTGACCAATTGGCCGTCTATGCCGGACAATGTTGTGGCTGCGCCCGCGCGCAATACCACACAAGATCCTGAAGCATGGCAGGAGCCCGCCGCGATAGAACCCGAAATGCAGCAATCCGATGAAAACCGCGCACTTGAAGATGCGCGCGCCCGGCTAGAGGCCAAAATTGCTGAACTTGAGGCTGTTGTTGGCCCGGAGGCAACGCAATGGCCCGGTTCGGCGCCGTTAGTTGATATAACGGGAGCCGATATTAGCGAGGTTGTGCAGGCCTTTGAAGAGGTGGATGAGATCGCCTCAGAATCGCCTGAGGCCGAGGATGTGGCTGCGCCAGAAACCGAGAACAGCGCCGCCTCTGAAACGGTAGAAGCCGAGGCCACGAATGATGCTGTTTGGGCGGATATCGAAGCTGAATTGCCTGATGTTAAGCCTGAGCTGGAGGCGGTGCAGGCCGCAGCTGAAGCAGATGGTTCAACATTGGCCGGGCAGACGGCGCAAGATGAGGCGAGTGCCGCCGTAGCGGCCGCGCTAATGCTTGGTGGTCAACCTGCGGTAAGCACGCAGCAAGATACCGCAACCGAAGCCCCTGCGGCAACTGAAGCGCTGGCTCAGGCCGAGCCCGACGATGATATTGATTGGGGCGCAGAGGTAGAGCCCGGCGAAGAGGCCGTGCTTGACGAGGAGGCCTTGCGCCGCATTGTCTCGGAGATCGTGCGCGAAGAGCTGCAAGGCGCTCTGGGTGAGCGGATTACCCGCAATGTACGCAAGCTGGTTCGGCGCGAAATCTACCGCGCCCTTGCAGCAGAGAATATGGAATAACAACGGCATAGCCTGCGTTCTTCTCATATTGGTTGAGCAAGGTCCAGAATTGCATCAAGGTCCAGATGGGCCTCAAGATGAGCGGCCAGTTGGTCAAGCACCTGCTCAACCCCGGCGCTATAATTGACATTGCTTGGCTCTGCGCCAAGCGATTGCAAGTAGACCTGACGAAACGCATCTGCGCTGAACAGCCCGTGCAGATAGCTGCCCAAAACCTTGCCATCAGCCGATGCCGCTCCCTCGGGGGCGGTGTTGCTATGCAGCCAAGCGCGGTCACAATCGGGGCCGGTGGTTTTTCCCATATGGATCTCATAGCCCTGCAATGCCGCGCCCGAGGCCGGGTGGTAAGCTTCATTTAGCGCAAGCCGTTTATGGGCGCTCAACACGGTTACAACATCCAAATGGCCGAGGCCGGGCGTGGTGCTGGGCGGGCCTTCAATGCCGTCAGGGTCCGAGATCATTTTGCCAAGCATCTGATAGCCGCCGCAAATGCCGAGCACATGGCCGCCGCGGCGCAGATGTCCGGCCAGATCAATATCCCAGCCATTAGCCCGAAAATCGGCCAGATCGGCGAT
>JAESRD010000177.1 GCA_016764835.1 Paracoccaceae bacterium
AAGAGCATCTGGCCAATTTCTTCCTCAACCAAGTGTTCCCGGTGCTTTCGCCACTGGCGATTGATCCGGCGCATCCGTTTCCGTTTATCCCCAACCAGGGCTACGCGCTGGCGCTTGAGCTAAAGCGGCGCAGCGATGGCCGGGCCTTGCGCGCCCTGTTACCGGTGCCGCCGCAGATTGACAGGTTCATTCCGCTGCCGCGCAAAAACGGCCAGCGCTATTTGCCGCTCGAAGAGCTGATCTTGCTGCATCTCGACCAGCTATTCCCCGGTTATGAGATCACCGGCCATTGCTCGTTTCGCGTGTTGCGCGACAGTGATCTTGAGATCGAGGAAGAAGCCGAAGACCTCGTGCGCGAGTTTGAAGTGGCACTTAAACGGCGCCGTCGCGGCGAAGTGGTGCGTATGAAACTATCGGCCAATGCCCCGCCTGCGCTCAAGAAACTGGTGCTCGAACAGCTGCCGATTGGCGATGCTGAGGTGATCGAGGTCGAAGGTCTGATCGGCATTGGCGACCTTGCTGAGCTGGTCACTGATGCGCGGCCAGACCTGCTTTGGCCTGTGTTCAAATCGCGCGTACCTGAGCGGGTCCAAGACCATGACGGCGAAATGTTTAATGCGATCCGGCAAAAAGACATGCTGCTGCACCATCCTTATGAGACTTTCGACATGGTTGTGCGCTTTCTCAAACAGGCCGCCGCTGACCCCAATGTCGTGGCGATCAAGCAGACACTGTACCGCACATCGCGTAATTCACCGATTGTTGAGGCGCTTTGCGAGGCGGCCGAGGCTGGCAAATCTGTCACCGCGCTGATTGAGCTAAAGGCGCGGTTTGACGAGGCCGCGAATATCCGCCAAGCGCGCCGGCTTGAGCGCGCCGGGGCACATGTTATCTACGGCTTTACCAAATACAAAACCCACGCCAAAATTAGCATTGTTGTACGGCGTGAGGGCGGCGAGCTGACCACCTATAGCCACTTTGGCACCGGCAATTACCACCCGATTACGGCGCGGTTCTACACCGATCTGAGCCTGTTTACTTGTGACCAAGGGCTGGGTCGCGATGCGGTAAAAGTGTTCAACTATATCGGTGGCTACGCCGAGCCGCAGAACCTTGAGAACCTGTCAATCTCACCGCTAACGCTCAAGCCGTTCCTGCTTAAAATGATCGCCGCAGAGGCCGAACATGCCCGCGCCGGACGGCCCGCGGCAATATGGGCCAAGCTCAACAGCCTGACCGAAGTTAGTATCATTGACGCGCTCTACGCGGCCAGTGCGGCGGGCGTAAAGATCAGCCTGATCGTGCGCGGCATTTGCGGGCTGCGGCCGGGGGTGAAGGGCCTGTCGGATAATATCCGTGTAAAATCAGTGGTTGGCCGGTTTCTTGAACATTCGCGCATTGTTTGTTTTGGCAATGGTGGGCCGCTGCCGGGGCAACAGGCGCGGGTCTTCTTCTCATCAGCCGACTGGATGGGCCGCAATATGAACCGCCGGGTTGAAACACTGGTCGAGGCAAAAAATGCCACGGTAAAAGCCCAGATTATTGAACAGATCATGGCCGCGAACCTAGCCGATGTTGCCCAAAGCTGGGTGATGAGCCCCGATGGCAGCTACACCCGTGGCCGCCAGCCAAAAGACGGGCGCGGCTTTAATTGCCATATATTCTTTATGCAAAACCCGTCGCTTTCTGGGCGCGGGTCCGCCGGAGCGGCAGATGTGCCAAAACTGACGCATTCACACGAATAACCGCGCAGGTCTGCACCTTTTGGCGCATTGACTCTCGCGCCCCTGCCGGGCGATGATTTGGCCAGAGACGGGTCAACAATAGGTGGATGTTCGGGCATGAGTTTGCAGGAAATTTCGCCAAAATGGGGGCCGTTTGGCCGCCCTATATATAAAGACGATAATAGCCGCTCGATGGCGCGTATTGGCGTGATTGACATTGGCTCAAACTCGGTGCGCTTTGTGGTGTTTGACGGCGCTGCCCGCAGCCCTGCCTATTTTTACAACGAAAAAATCATGTGTGCCTTGGGCGCGGGCCTGTCAAATACGGGCAAACTCAGCCCGTCGGGGCGCAAACGCGCCATGTCAGCCATCATCCGTTTCACTGCGCTTGCAGATGGTATGGGGATCACGCCGCTGACAGCCGTGGCCACGGCCGCCGTGCGCGAAGCCGGCGATGGTGCTGAATTTTGCGATGAAGTAGAGGCAAAAACCGGGCTTAAGATTTTTGTCATCGATGGCGAAGAGGAAGCCCGGCTCTCTGCACAGGGCGTATTGCTCGGTTGGCCCGGCTCTTACGGGCTGGTCTGCGA
This sequence comes from Paracoccaceae bacterium, assembly GCA_016764835.1. The sequence continues at coordinate 2,315 of JAESRD010000177.1, forward strand.
TATTGGCGGCTCTTCAATGGAGCTTGCCGATCTGGCCAATGGGCAGGTTGGCCGCCGGGTCACATCGGCGCTGGGGCCACTGAAACTGCGCGAGATTAAGGGCGGCAAGAAGGCGCTAAAATCGCATATCAAAACCACGGTGAAAGACCTGCATAAACAGATGCGCGATGAGGTCGGCATGCGGCTGTTTCTGGTCGGCGGCTCATGGCGAGCGATTGCGCGGATAGACATGCATAGGCGCGGCTATCCGTTGACGGTCATGCATGAATATAGGATGACGTCGCGGGCGATTTCGGCAACGCGGGACTACATTGAAAAGGCCGATCTGGAAGAGCTGCGCGGCAAATTGTCGATTTCGCATGAGCGGATGATTTTGGTGCCTTGGGCGGCACAAGTGCTTGGTGTGCTGATCAAAAACTTCAAACCGCGCGACATTACCGTCTCATCATATGGTATTCGCGAGGGCATGCTTTATGAGCAAATGCCCATAAGCCTGCGTGAAAAAGACCCGCTGATTGAGGCCTGTCATTTCTCAGAACAAAAAGACGCCCGCATGCCGGGTTTTGGCCCGCTGCTTTATGATTTTGTGCTGCCCCTATTTTCACGTTCTGGGGCACAAAAGAAACGGATTATTCGCGCCGCCTGTTTGCTCCATGATGTCAGTTGGCGCGCCCACCCTGACTACCGGGCCGAGGTGTGTTTTGACAACACGACACGGGCCAATCTGGGCGGTCTGAAACATGAAGAGCGGATATATATGGGGCTGGCTTTGCTGCACCGTTATTCAAACAAGCGTGAAGGCTCTCGCTATGAGCATCTGTTTGCGCTGCTGCCCGACAAAGAAGTCAAAGAAGCCGAAGTGCTGGGCCGGGCCATGCGGCTGGGTGCTGTGCTGTGGCTGGGCGCGCATTCTGCCCCGGGCGAGCTAAAATGGCGGCCGCAAAAGAAACTGCTGGAACTGCGGCTGACTAAGGCCGCGGAGCCGTTGTTTGGCGAAGTTGTTGAGGGGCGGTTTAAGTCGCTGGCTTCGGCACTTGGCGGCTGCGCCAAGGTTATTATCGGCCGTTAGAGCTCTATTGAGCCATCAGCTTCAGGGGCAATATAACGCGGCGCATCATCGCGGCGGCGGATGATTATGTCTCCATTATCAAGCACTTCTGGGGCTTCATAATAGCGGAACTCATCCATCACGTCGAGCAATGCCTTAAAGCCTTCGCCCATCTCAAGAGACAGTTCTCGGATGCTGGGCTCTAGCTCTTCAGCCAAATCGCGCATCTCATCCATTGCCGGTCCCATCTCACTCAGCAGGCCCTGAAAGAACAGCTTCATGCCTTCTTCCATCAGGTTAAAGCCCTCTTCCTCTGTTTGAGCATCTGGCTCGACCTGAATATCGGGGTCTTGCTGTGGGGCTTCTTGCGCAGCAACTGGCAGGGCAAAGGCGCAAAAGGCGACCGTGAGAATAATATGTTTCATAGGCTCAATATAGGGACGAATGGGCATCGTCCCAAGGGCTGTGCAAAATCCAGCCGTTTTTCGCCTAAAAATCAATGTCTAGGGTCACAGGAAAATGGTCGGAAGCGGTTAGCAGCGCAGAACATAGAGCTTTGTTCTCATAACATTCAAGGTCATCAAACGGATGCCAAATGCGCCATTCAGGCTTGCCTGCGCGCAGGCCCGGCGACACCATAATATAGTCGAGCAGAGCTGAGAGAAATCGCTTTTGCCCGCGTTTTTTGAACCGCGCCGTTGCCGGATAGGCCGCCGCCCCCCGGCGTGACAAAACTGCCTGCGCATGCGGGTCGTAAAGGCGCATCTCAGGGGCGGCCTGCGCGCCTGCGCCCTGCGCCTCACCCAAGACAACCTCTACGCTGGAGCGGCCAAACAGGGTCTCATATTCATCAAGCCCCGGCCCGTCATTGAAATCACCCAAGACAATCAGATCGTCGCCCGCCGCCAGATGTAGCTCAACCCGTTCGCGCAACCACAGGCATTGGGCCAGCTGCTTGCGCCGGTTCTTGATCGATTCGCGCATTACCTCAGTCGGGTTGGTCGCCCCATGCGGCGCCTTGGATTTGGCATGAACACCGATCAGCCGAAGCTTATGGCCTGACACTGTTTGCAGGGCGGCTTCAAGCGGCGGTTTTGACCATTCGATGCGTTCCAACTGGCCATCAACATTGAGATCATGCTGAAAAGTGCCGTCAAAGCGCGGACCAAGCTGAGGGTCATGCACAGCGCTCAGCACCTGCGGGTCGTAAAGCAAAATCAGCTCTTGCTGGGTGTCATTTTTGAACCCAATAAGCGCCTTATTGGCCCTAATACCAGCGCGTTTGGCAAAGGTCTCAAGAGCCTTTACACCAGAGCGGTGACGCGAGCTGTCTGGGGCCTCGACCACCAATATTGCGTCAGCATCAAGCACTGAAAACACATGTAACAAAGCCGCAATTTGTTCGTCTTTATGCACATCATAGCGGCCAGACCAGCTGTGATTATCGACAAATTCACCATGTTTATCAAATAGATGATCGAACCATTCGACATTGTAAGTTGCTATGCGCATGCTGGCCACATTCTCAGACGGCCACATGGGCGCGCTGAATTTGCTCCCAGGCCGCATTGATGGCGATCAAGCGCTTTTCGGCCATTTTGATTGCCTCTTTTGGCAAGCCCCGCGCGGCCAAACTATCGGGGTGGGTCTTGCGCACACCGGCGCGCCAGACAGTGCGAATATCAAGCAGCGTCATGGCCGGATCAACGCCCAAAACCGAATATGGGTCGCGCTCGGCATCGGGGACAAATTGCGCCCGCATCTGCAGGAACGTCCGCTCATCAAAGCCAAAGATGGTGGCGACTTCCTCGAGGAAAGCGTTTTCAGCCGGGTGAAATTCACCGTCGGCCATGGCAATATGAAACAACCCTTCGAGCAGGTCGCGCAGGGGGGCTTGCACTTCGCCAAACATGGCTTTGATCTTGCGGGCATATTCGTCGAACCCGGCAATATCTTGGCGGGCAAGGTTGAACACCCGCGCCGCATTGGCCTCTTCATCGGTCGGAATATGGAAAACCTCGCGAAAGGCAGAAACCTCATCACGTGTGACCAACCCGTCAGCCTTGGCGATTTTTGCCCCCAGCGCGATGACGGCAATCGCAAAGGCGACCGACCTGTCCGGCTCTGTGCGCAAACGTTCAAAAACCGCGCCAAGCGGCTCGCCACGGCTAAGCGCCGAAAGTGCTTCTGATATGCGGGTCCAGATCGACATAAAGACAAGTTAATAGCCCGGCGACCAGAACCCAAGGGTGCTAAGCGCCGTCTGCAAGTATTTTCTGCATCAAAATTAAGTCATGCCAGCGGCCAAACTTGCGGCCAACGCTGGGCAAATGGCCGGTTTGAACGTAACCGCAAGCCTTATGAAACGCGATCCCGGGCAGGTTTTCAGCGCAAATTCCGGCGACCAGAACATGAGTGCCTGCGGCCTTGGCCTGCTGTTCCAACGCATGCATGAGCGCGCGGCCCACCCCGCTGCCTTGCGCGTTTGGCGCCAAAATTATTGTATGCTCCATTGAGTTTTTATAGCCAATACCGGCTCTAAACTGTGCAAATGTTGCAAATCCGACAGGCTCACTCGCCAGTTCCGCCACCAAGAATACCGGGCGTTCAGCAATAAGCCTGACGATATCACCCACAGATTTTTCAACCGTGTTGAAGGTCACCATCGTGTCGCGAATGAACGGATTCCAAAAGTTTGCAATAGTGCGGGCATCTTCACGACGCGCCTTGCGGATCACAGCAAAACTCTTTCACCGCTTGGTGTTTGAAAACGTGCGGCGAAGCATATTTTTGGGCTATGCCGCACCGAAACCCGCTGATCGTTAAACTGTTGGTTAAGAAAATGCTGCGCAGTTACAGCTTCAGGGCCCTCAATTTCGAGCGATAAAAGCCGCGCACCGGCGCTTGGTAGGCTCTTGCCCGGCGGCTCAATCCCCGGCCCCCATTCGAGCAGTGACGGATAAAGACCACCAAGCGACAGGCTGCCATCGGGCGGTACACCAATCTTCCAGTTGAGGGAACCGCGCGCCAAGGCGAGGCTTACGATCCCGCCCTGTGGCGCAGCCTCAAGCCCGGCGGTAAGGTCATCGCACCGGCAAATCCAGTTGCACAGGCGCGGCGGGCCTTGCCAATGGTCAAGGCCAAACCAGCGCGGGCGACCGGGCGGCGGC
>JAESRD010000178.1 GCA_016764835.1 Paracoccaceae bacterium
AGTGGCTTCTACAACTCAGAGCGGCCTCACACCGCCCTTGATAAGCAAACGCCCAACACCGCATACTTCGGCCAAGCTGAGAGACGAAAGGCGGCATGAACAGAAACCAGATGCATCTTAGCCAGGCCGCAAACCTGTCCTAAAAAGCAGGACCACTTCAGTTCACAATACTTTCCGCTATACGGAAGCTCTTGGGCGCGGCGCGCAAGGTTTGCGTATAGCGATATTGAAAGAAAGTTTTGGCCGTGACGAGAGCGAAGCGGATGTTGGCCAAAAAATTTTAGCGGCCGCCGAACGGTTCCGGCAGTTGGGCGCGCAAGTTGATGAAATCTCCATCCCCGAGCATAATCTCGCGGTTGATCGCTGGACGGCGATCACTGTCGAGGGCTTGCAAGACGGCCTGATGCATGGCAATTCTGCCGGCACCAACTATCGTGGGCTGTTCTTACCGTCGATGATCGACCATATGGCCCAATGGCGTAACCGCGCTGACACGCTTTCGCACTCACTGAAAGTTTGCATGTTTCTTGGTGAATATTTCCAAAAACAGTATCGCGGCAAATACTATGGCAAGGCGCAAAATCTTATGCGTTTGGTCAATGAAAAATACGCGGCCGCGTTCCAACACTATAATCTTTTGTTGATGCCGACAGTGCCGATGAAACCACAAGAGATCCCGCCAAATGACAATAATATAACGCTGAGCGTAAAGCGCGCATTTGAGATGATTGGCAACACGGCGCCGTTTAACGGCTGGCTTCCTGCGATGAATGTGCCATGTGGGCTGCTCGAAGGTCTGCCCATTGGCATGGAGCTTGTGGCGGCCAATTACGGTGAGCTTAAGATTTATCAAGCTGGACATGCGTTTGCAGCAGAGCGGTGACTGGCGCGGATTTTAAGGGAGAGAATGATGTCGACATTTAACGAAAGGCTGGCCGCCAAAATATCTGCATTTAGCCCTGTAGATGCGGCCGGTGCGCAAGAGCTTACGCCTCTCTACGGCCTGTCATATGTTCGCGGCCACCGCAGCTCGCCCTGGCTTTTGCCACAATCCCGCAGCTGCTACGCGAGGCAGTGTCGCGCTTTGGCCCGCGTGATGCGGCTATTTTTAGCCAAATGGGTCTGCGCATGACCCACTTCGATCTTGATCGCGCGGTTGCTCTAGTTGGCGACCGGCTTGCTGGCGCTTGGCCTGAATAAGGGCGAGCGCGTTGGCACATGGTCGCCAAATTGGCGCGAGTGGGTTTTGACGCAATTTGCCACGGCGCGAATTGGTTTGGTATTGGTTAATATCAACCCGGCTTACCGCTTATCTGAGCTTGAATACGCGCTCAACAAGGTAAATTGCAAAGCGCTTGTTTTGGCCAAAGAATACAAATCATCGCAGTACCTGACCATGTTACGCAGCCGCGCACCGGAGCTGGAAACAGGCGAGGTGGGGCGGCTTCAAGCGGCCAGGTTACCGCATTTTCGCAGTGTAATTGTGATGGATGATGCGCCCGGCCCTGAGGCTTATTCGTTTGACGAAATATGCTCGCTCGGCGGCCCGGCACAGCAATAGCGATTGCCGCAAATTGACAGCACATTGTCGCCCGATGATGCGATCAACATACAGTTCACCTCTGGCACAACCGGTCAGCCCAAAGGGGCGACACTCTTGCATTATAACACTGTGAATAACGCCCGTTTTGTCACCCACAGGATCGCGCTTACAGAAGAAGACCGGCTTGCGATACCGGTGCCGCTTTATCACTGTTTTGGCATGGTGATGGGGGTGCTTTGTGCCGTGAGCAAAGGCGCTACAATGATATTTCCGGGGGAAGGCTTTGACGCGGCAGTCACGCTTGATGTGATGAAACGGGTCAATAGGGACACGAATATGGCCCAGGTCGCCATAGGCTACGGCATGACGTAAACCTTGCCGGTCTCATTCCAAAGCCTTGTTGATGACACCACCAAGCAGCGCTGCAAAACCGTCGGCCGTGTGCATCCGCACCTTGAGGTAAAGGTCGTCGATGAGGCCGGAAACATTGTGCCCGCGGGCAAACAGGGTGCGCTGTGCACGCGGGGCTACTCGGTTATGAAGGGATATTGGAACGACCCTGACCGCACGCGCGATAGCATAAAAGACGGCTGGATGTTTACCGGCGACTTGGCCGTGATTGACGCAGAAGGGTATTGCAGCATCACCGGGCGGGTCAAAGATATGATCATACGTGGGGGTGAAAACATTTACCCAGGCGAAATAGAGGAGTTTCTATTCACCCATCCAATGGTCAGCGAGGTTCAGGTTTTTGGCATGCCGGATGAGAAACTAGGCGAAGAAGTATGTGCTTGGGCGGTGGCCAAGCCGCGGGTGCAGCTTTCGGCAGATGGGCTCAAGAGTTTTTGCACAGGCCAAATAGCCCTCTTCAAAATTCCGCGCCATATTCGTATTGTCGATACAGTACCGATGACGATTACCGGTAAGCCACAAAAGTTTGTCATGCGTGACCAAATGGTTGCTCTATTGGCGACCTAACCTGTTGCAGCGCCCATCTGCCAACACGCCACCGCTATTGAAAGGAACATTATGTTCAATGCATCGATGAGTTTTGACCTTGGCGAAGACGTGAACGCATTGCGTGAGCTGGTGCACCGTTGGGCGCAAGAGCGGGTGAAGCCAATGGCCGCGCGGGTTGATGCGGAAAATGATTTTCCACATGAGCTATGGGTAGAAATGGGGGAGTTGGGCCTGTTGGGGATCACAGTTCCTGAAGAATTTGGCGGCGCGGGCATGGGGTATTTGGCGCATGTGGTTGCCGTTGAAGAAATAGCGCGGGCGAGCGCATCGGTGTCGCTGAGCTATGGGGCGCATTCAAACTTATGTGTGAACCAGATTAATCTGAACGGCACGGAGGCGCAAAAGGCAAAATATCTGCCGGATCTGGTCAGCGGCAAACATGTTGGCGCATTGGCTATGTCGGAGGCGGGCGCCGGATCAGATGTGGTCAGCATGAGCATGCGCGCTGAAAAAAAAGACGATCATTTTCTACTGAACGGCACAAAATACTGGATCACCAATGGCGGCGAGGCCAACACATTGGTGGTTTATGCCAAGACCGATCCAGAGGCCGGATCACGGGGGATGACCGCTTTTATCATCGAAAAATCGATGGCCGGTTTTACCCAATCGCCGCATTTTGACAAGCTGGGCATGCGCGGTTCAAACACGGTGGAGTTGATCTTCAACAATGTCCGAGTGCCGTTTGAAAATGTTTTAGGCTTTGAGAACAAAGGCGTGCGTGTGCTGATGTCTGGGCTTGATTTTGAACGTGTCGTTCTGTCTGGCATCGGCACCGGCATTATGGCGGCCTGTTTGGATGAAATTATGCCCTACATGGCCGAGCGCAAACAGTTTGGCCAAGCTATCGGAAACTTCCAGCTCATGCAGGGGAAAATCGCCGATATGTATACGAAGATGAACGCGGCGCGGGCTTATGTTTATGAGGTCGCGCGCGCTTGTGACCGTGGTACGGTGACGCGCCAAGACGCGGCCGCTTGTGTGCTTTATGCCTCTGAGGAGGCCATGGTTGTGGCGCATCAGGCGGTTCAGGCCATGGGCGGCGCGGGCTTTATGAATGAGACCCCGGTGAGCCGAATTTTCCGCGACGCCAAGCTGATGGAAATTGGTGCTGGCACGTCGGAGGTGCGGCGTATGCTTATTGGCCGCGAAATGATGGGGGCGATGGGGTAGTGGCCGTTATAAAGTCGGCAGCATCGCCGCGGTCGGACATGTCTAGGGTCAATTAGGCCGCGCATCAGGCGACGATGGTGCCACTCAAGGCGGCTGCAAAAGCGGCCCTTGCCGGCGGTGGTAACACGGCGCGCGCCACCTTGGCTGCGGCAAAACACTCCCGCGTGACAGAGTTTCGCGGCTGCATGACCCGGGCTCTGCTTTTTTGGAAATCGGCATGTTTACGGCGCATGGCCTTTATGATGGGGCCAACCCAAATGCGGGTGTCATTGCCGGTATTGGCCGTGTCTCGGGCCGCGAGGTGATGATTGTTTGCAATGATGCGACAGCCAAAGGCGGCACTTACTATTCGATGAGCATGGAGAAACACCGGCGCGCCCAAGAGATCGCGATGGAAAATAGTCTGCCGTGTATCTACCTTGTCGGTAGCGGCTGCGCTAATCTGCCCAACCACGATGAGGCACTTCCGGACCGCGACCATTTTGGTCGAATATTTTACAATCCGGCCCAAATGTCGGCGCGCGGCATTGCCCAGATTGCGGTGCTTATGGGGTCGTGTACGGCGGGCGACGCTTATGTGCCCGCAATGTCGGATGTGACGATAATTGTTAAAGAACAGGGTACTATTTTTCTGGCTGTTCCGCCGCTTGTAAAAGCTGCCACTGGCGAGATTGTAACAGCTGAAGACTTGAGTGGCGGCGAGGTGCATACGCGCCTGTCTGGTGTTGCAGATTATCTTGCCGATAGCGATATGCAGGCGCTTGCACTGGCGCGCGATGCTGTTGCTAATCAGAACATCGTCAAGCCCAGCCAGCTTGATATGCGCGCTCCAGAGGAGCCGCTATACGACCCAGCTGAGTTGCTTGGTGTCGTGCTCGCTGATTTGAAAACACCCTATGATATGCGCGAGGTTATTGCGCGGGTGGTCGACGGGTCGCGGTTTAACGAATTTAGGGCGCGGTATGGCACGACGCTTGTCTGTGGGTTTGCACATATTAGGGGCATGCCTGTCGGGATAATTGGTAATAACGGGGTGATATTTTCGCAATCGGCGCTGAAGGGCGCGCATTTTGTCGCGCTGTGTTCACAGCGAAAAATCCCGCTGGTATTCTTGCAAAATGTCACCGGCTTTATGGTGGGTCGTACCTATGAAAGTGGCGGCATTGCTAAAGATGGTGCCAAATTAGTCATGGCTGTTGCGGCGTCGAAAGTGCCCAAAATTACTGTGCTGATTGGCGGGTCATTTGGCGCAGGAAATTATGACATATGTGGCCGCGCCTATAGCCCTCGGTTTTTGTGGACATGGCCTCACAGTCGGATTTCTGTGATGGGCGGCGAGCAGGCCGCGGGCGTTCTTGGCTCGGTGCGTCGCAGTCGTATTGAGCGGAAAGACGGCAGCTTGTCTGATGAGGAAGAAGCCGCGTTCCAGCAGCCGACAATCGATCAATTCGCCGAGCAATCGCACCCGCATTATGCCTCTGCGCGCCTTTGGGATGACGGCATAATTGATCCGCGCCAGACCCGCGATGTGCTAGCTTTGTCGCTTGCTGTATCATTAAACGCCCCAATTCTGGACACGTCGTTTGGCGTGTTCTGCATGTGGGGATTGCCGATGTTTACGAAAATACTGATCGCAAACCGTGGTGAAATAGCGTGTCATGTCGCCGGCTGTGTCACCAATCTTGAAATTCTTGGAAAGCTCTCAGCCCAGCCAGATTTTCCGCAGGGCGGATTGATTCGGGGCTGATTGAGCGCAATATGGACAAACTCACGCAGCGCGACGAAACGCCCGCGCATGCTGTGAGGCTTGCAGCCGTTGGCGCTTTGGGTTTGGCAATGGATGATCGAGCGCAAAGCCCTTGGGACGAAACCACTGGTTGGCGCACATGGGATGAGGCGGAAGCAAATATTGTCTTAGGCACCGAAGATGCCGATCTGGACATCTGCATCAAATTGCATGGCGCAGATATATTCACCGCAACATATGATGACCAAGACGCGCAATTTCACATAACGTGCAATGCGTCTGGGCGATACTGCGTGTCACATAATGGCGTCTCCTACCATGCCAGCGTCAGCGCAGACCCACATCACGTGTCAGTATTTGTGCGCGGGCAAAGCTAAGCGTTCAAACGGTCGGACCCACTTGCAAGCGCCCAAGATGACAGCGCAGATGGCGACAGAACTATTGCCGAAGTTCTGACCTATGTGGACGATCAGGTCACCGATGTACGCTGCTTTTGTCGCGGGAACATGAGGACAAATAACCTCGTCGCGCAATCGCTATTGGCCCGCGCGGCGGGCTGCGGCCCATCTTTGTGGTGCGCACGGGGCTTTGTTGCACAAATCGAATGGGGGGATTCATGTTGTTAATCCAGCGTGATAGTAGCTGGCGGTGATGAGCAGCTGGACACCCACGACTTACAA
>JAESRD010000179.1 GCA_016764835.1 Paracoccaceae bacterium
CCGGGCGATAACCGCCCGCCTGCCGTGTTGCGCACCCATACATCGCCGGTGCAAATCCGCTCGCTTGAGAAGAATGGCGCGCCGATCCGCATCATCTGCCCCGGTGGCGTTTACCGGGCCGACTATGATCAGACCCACACGCCGATGTTCCACCAAGTCGAAGGGCTGGCGATTGACCGCGATATTTCGATGGCCAACCTGAAATGGTGTCTCGAAGAGTTCGTCAAAGCCTTCTTTGAGGTTGATGATGTTGAGCTGCGTTTCCGCGCCTCGCATTTCCCGTTCACTGAGCCGTCGGCCGAGGTCGATATCCGCTGCTCGTGGGAGGGCGGTACACTCAAAATCGGCGAGGGCGATGACTGGCTGGAGATATTGGGCTCGGGCATGGTCCACCCCAAAGTGCTGGCCAATGCCGGTGTTGATCCTGACGAGTGGCAAGGCTTCGCCTTTGGTGTTGGGATTGACCGGATTGCAATGTTGAAATACGGCGTGCCAGATTTGCGCTCATTCTTTGACAGCGATCTGCGTTGGTTGCGGCATTACGGGTTTTCGGCGCTTGATGTGCCGGGGCTGCATGGGGGGTTATCGCGGTGAAGCGGGATGTTTGAATTTTTCTGGCCAATTTTTCAGGTGTCTATCGGTGGAGCAATCCCTGTGATAGGTGGCTTGGTGCTTTTTGATCGGCAAAAGCGGGCCGATCGTTTGGCGGAGTTACATACAGAAAAGCGACTTGCATATGCGACGTTTCTTGAGAAAGCCAACGCATTTGTATTTGCTGTTGGTAAATCCAAGAGCCAGCTTATACCTGAAATTGAAACCAAAGACATATTTGGTGCATACGCGATGGTGGCGCTTTATGCGCCGGATGAACTGGCCGAGTTGGCAAAGGAAATGACCGACTTTCTTTCTACGTCAACATCAAGATTTAACGAACAGGATATGGCGAAAACCGGCGTTCCGCGCCTTTCGCTCGAAGATTTAGCCCGTGATATGTACCGCGATCTTGGGGAAGATCCCAAAAGGACGCAAAAATGAAATTCACCCTCTCCTGGCTCAAAGACCACCTCGACACCACGGCATCGGTCGATGAAATCACCGATACGCTGACCGATCTCGGGCTTGAGGTTGAAGGCGTCGAGAACCCGTTAGAGCGGCTCTCGGCATTTACCATCGGCAAGGTCACCTCGACCGAAAAGCACCCCGATGCTGACCGGCTCAATGTGTGCCAAGTCGCCACGGCTGACGGCAATTTGCAAATCATCTGCGGCGCGCCAAATGCGCGCACTGGCATCACCGTTGTCGTGGCCAAGCCCGGCACCTATGTGCCCGGTATCGACACCACGATTCAGATCGGCAAAATCCGCGGCATTGAGAGCCACGGCATGATGTGTTCTGAGCGCGAAATGGAGCTGTCAGACGAGCATGACGGCATTATCGAGCTGCCCTCGGGCGAGGTTGGCGAGCGCTTCACCGACTGGCTCGCCGCCAATGACCCGGCCAAAGTTGACCCGGTGATCGAGATCGCGATCACGCCAAACCGCCCCGATGCGCTCGGTGTGCGCGGCATTGCCCGCGACCTCGCGGCGCGTGGCCTTGGCAAGATGAAAGACCAGCCCTTCACCCCGGTTGAGGGTGCCTTTGCCTCGCCGATCAAAGTGGTGGTTGATGAAGACACCAAAGATGGCTGCCCGCTGTTTTGCGGCGTGCTTATTCGCGGTGTCACCAACGGCCCGTCACCGGCTTGGATGCAGGACCGTCTGCGCGCGATTGGTCTGCGGCCGATCAGTTTCTTGGTCGATGTGACCAACTTTTTCACCTATGATCAAAACCGCCCGTTGCACGTTTTTGACGCGGGCAAAGTGAAGGGCAACCTGCGGGTTTACCGGGCGCAGGGTGGCGAGAGCCTGATGGCGCTCGACGGCAAAGAATACACGTTTAAGCCCGGCCAGATGATTATTGGCGACGATAATGGCCCCGAAAGTATTGCCGGTGTTATGGGCGGCGAAGCCTCTGGCTGCTCTGATGAGACCGTGGATGTGTTCGTCGAGAGCGCCTATTGGGACCCGATCCAGATTGCCTATACCGGACGCGCGCTCAAGATCAATTCTGATGCCCGCTACCGGTTTGAGCGCGGTGTTGACCCGGCCTATACGCCCGAAGGGCTGGCCCGCGCTGTGCGGATGATTATTGACCATGTCGGCGGCGAAGCGTCTGACACGATCACCGTTGGCCGGGTGCCTGATACGGCGCGTGCCTATAAGCTAGACCCGGCCCGTGTGCGCAGCTTGGTCGGCATGGAGATATCTGAAGCAGAACAAAGACAAACACTTACAGCGCTCGGATTTAGGCTCGAAGGCAATATGGCACATGTGCCTACTTGGCGCCCCGATGTGCAAGGCCAAGCGGATTTGGTCGAAGAAGTGGCGCGGATAGCGTCACTGGCCAAGCTGGTTGGCCGGCCGATGAGCCGGCCGCCGGGCGTGCCAAAGCCGGTGCTGACCCCTGCGCAACGCAGGCTCAGCCGGGGCAGGCGCGCGGTTGCGGCACTCGGCTATCATGAATGCGTCAGCTATTCGTTTATCGACCAGAAGGCTGCGGCTTTGTTTGGCGGTGGCGGACAAGCGACGATGCTTGAGAATCCAATTTCGGTTGATATGAGCCATCTGCGCCCCGGCCTGATGCCGGGCCTTTTGCGGGCTGCGGCGCGCAACCAAGCGCGCGGTCAGGCGAACTTTGCTTTGTTCGAGGTCGGCCACGCGTTTCACGGCGGCGAGCCGGGCGAAGAGGCGATGCAGATCGTTGGTCTGCTCACCGGGCTGACTGAGCCAAAGGATGTGCGCGGCGATAGTCGCGGCGTCGATATCTTTGATGTGAAGGCCGATATCGAAGCGGTTTTGGTCACGATGGGCGCGCCTGCCAAGGTGCAGATCATGCGCGGCGGCGAAGATTGGTGGCATCCGGGGCGGCACGGTAAAATCTGTCTTGGGCCAAAGAAAGTGCTTGGGACATTTGGCGAAATTCACCCACGTATTTTGAAGGCGCTTGATGTGAAAGGCCCGGCTATGGGCTTTGTCATCTGGCCAGACCAGATCCCACTGCCGCGCAACAAAACCACGGCGCGTTCGCCGCTGGTGCAGACTGATTTGCAACCGGTTGAGCGCGACTTTGCTTTCGTAGTTGATACTGGAGTTGAGGCCAGCGTGCTGGTCAACGCCGCCGCTGGCGCTGACAAAGCGCTGATCGCCAATGTCCGGGTGTTTGATGAATTCATCGGTGGCTCAC
>JAESRD010000180.1 GCA_016764835.1 Paracoccaceae bacterium
ATTTGGTTCAATCAGGGCCAAGTGTGCTGCGCCGGGTCGCGCCTGTTGGTGCAAGAAGGCATTGCCGATGATTTCTACACCCGCCTGCGCGCCCGCATGGACAAGCTGCGCATTGGCAACCCAATGGACAAAGCCATTGATGTTGGCGCAATCGTCGACCCGAGCCAGCTGCATGCAATCGCCGAGCTGATCAAAAACAACCCCGCTGGTGAACATTATAGCTCTGGCACTCTGCCCGAGCAGGGCTGTTTTTACCGGCCAACGCTGATCACCGGGCTCAGCCCGGCTGACACGCTGATGCAGGAAGAAATCTTCGGGCCGGTGCTGGTGTCGACAACATTTCGTACCCCGGCTGAGGCGGTTCAGCTGGCCAACAACACGCGCTACGGGCTGGCGGCAACGCTCTGGAGCGAGAATATTAACCTCGCGCTTGATATCGCGCCCAAGCTGGCAGCCGGGATCATCTGGATCAATGGCACCAACATGTTTGACGCGGCAGCCCCCTTTGGCGGTGTGCGCGAAAGTGGTTTTGGCCGCGAAGGTGGTTGGGAGGGTCTAAGCGCCTATACCAAGCCAAGTGGCAAAGCCCCGGCCCTCGCCCCAATATCGGCCTATAACGGCAATGGCGCACCGCAAGACCCGCTGGACCGCACTGCAAAACTCTATATTGGCGGCAAACAAACCCGCCCCGATGGCGGCTATTCGCGGCCTGTTTACGGCCATAAAGGCCCGCTCTTGGGCCATGCCAGCCTCGCCAACCGCAAAGATGTGCGCAACGCGGTCGAAGCCGCAAATGCCGCCGCTGGCTGGAGCAAAACCACCGGCCACCTGCGGGCGCAAATCTTATATTACATTGCCGAAAACCTTTCAGCACGGGCCACAGAGTTCGCCAACCGGCTCGATGCTTTGCGCCCCGGCAAGACCGGCAAAAAAGAGGTAGAAGCCTCTATCAACCGGCTGTTCACCTACGCGGCTTGGGCTGACAAGTTTGATGGCCGCGCCGCTGGCGTGCCCCTGCGCGGCGTAGCTTTGGTCATGCGCGAACCCGTGGGCAAGATCGCCGCGCTTTGCGCCGACCAGTCACCGCTCCTCGGCCTGATCTCGGCCATGGCCCCGGCTTTGGCCATGGGCAACCGGGTGATTTTGGTAGCCTCCGAGCCGTTCCCGCTGGCCGCAACAGACTTTATTCAGGTGCTAGAAACATCTGACGTGCCCGGCGGCGTGGTCAATATATTGACCGGCAGCCACGCCGAACTCGCCCCAACCCTCGCAACCCATGCCGATATTGACGCGCTGTGGTCATTCTCCAGCAGCACTATTTCGGCCGAGATCGAGGCAGGCTCTGCCGCCAACCTCAAGCGCACATGGGTCAATTATGGCCGCGCCCGCGACTGGCACGGCAAGCAGGGCGAAGGCCGGGCGTTCCTTAATGCCGCGACCGAGGTTAAAACCGTTTGGATCCCTTACGGCGAATAGATTATTTCTTAGAGCGCCACGTGCCCAGCCAACGCGACATGCGCGATTGGCGCTCTTTGACCCCTGCCTCAACATGGTCCCAGCTGTCGCCTGCCCGCTCCATGGCCGGGTCAACCATCCGCTCGCGGAACTGACGCCACATGGCGCGGGCAAACAGCCAAGCCCCCATCATGAAGATAAAGAACCCTATGTTAAACCACGGAATAATCCGCACATCGGGGCCCTCTATTGGCCACATCGCCGTGGCATTTGGATAGATCGTAAAGAACCTGTTGCGCCAGCCATAGTGGCGAATGGCCAACCATTGCGGCTCACTTGCCGAACTTTCAAAGTTTGACGCTTCTGCCTGAAGATCAGAGCTATCAAACTTAAAATAGGGCGGCCAAATCCAGCCGGTATCTTCGTTGCGATAAACCATAATCGTCTCAGAGCCGCGGATCATGCCAAACAGATAGGTTTTGCGCCGCACTGTGTTTATCAGCCGCAAATCCCGCGTTGGCAGCTCGGCACTGCCGCTATCGGCTTGGGCATAGAAGAGACGGTTAAACCCGGTAAAATCCTGCCGGATCACTTCGATCGAGTTGATCCGGGCAATGTCATGCTGCGGCAAAGCATAATGCAATAGCAGGCCCACTAAGAGGACAAGTATAGAACGCCAAGCTATTCTAAAATAACGCATAACTGTCCTCAGTTCGAATTAGTTAAATACAAGATCGTGGCCACAGCAACGGCCGGGACGATATAGATCAACACGATCAGCTTGCGCCGAAAACCGTTGAAATATTCAACCATCCCTTTTTCTATATAGGTGTCACGGGCCGGTTGGTTAGCCCCCGCCGCCTGATTTTCGTCCCATTCATCTTCTAGCTTCTCGCGCCGGACCGAGCCCGAATAGAATGAGACGCAGACATAGATCACGCTCAGGCCAATAAAACCAAAGACAACCAGTCGAATAAAACCCATCTATCTTCTCCTCACCGCGCCCCAGGGGCCAACGGCTTCAATAATGTCACGCGGCCGCGTTGGGCTGGCCTTGCTTGAGGTTTGTCGCCCCCATGGACCAGCCTGCTGTGGCTCTTCCATTGCGGCTTCATGGCCAAACAGCGCGTCACGCGTGCCCGCCTTGTCTACCATATATTCGCGGCTCAGAAAATCCGCCGCATAGGTTTTCTTGGCCTCGGCCCAGCCAGCATAAGCGCGGTAAAACGCTTCCTTGTGGCAGATGAACAGCTGACGAATATCCAACGGCGACAGTTCAGACAGCAGCATATTAACCAAATCCGCATCAGGACCAACTTTGGCCCGTAGCGTATAAAAATAGGCCGGATGCTCGCTATCAATGCGCGGCCAAGGACCACCATCCTCAGCCCAGCGCACCAAAGCGGCCAGCCCTTGCCAGTCTTGCGGCAGCAGTGACGCGTATTTGCGGCCAAGGCGGCGCAGGTCGCGCCGGGTTGCCCCCTTTAGATCTTCGCCCATAACAGCGCCGACTTCGGCGACGATAAAGTCCATCTTCTGGTGCAAGATCGCCGCCGCATCTATGCCGCGCGCCTCAACAATCGGCTCGACCATATCGTTAAGCTGAAAGAAACGGGCAATGCTGGTTCTGTCCTTAAAGTCAAAGACATAAGGGATAGGCAGCCGCCCGAGTTTGCGCTTGTCAGTCGCGCAAATCGCCGCCGCATGCTCAACCCCGCGAAACACATAAAGCCCGCCAAAATGCGCTGTCCAAAAGTTCTTCTGGTCAAAACTCATTTTCTTGAGCCGGACCGGGTTGCGGCTGACATCGCCGGTCTGTTTTGACAATGTGATCATCTCAG
>JAESRD010000181.1 GCA_016764835.1 Paracoccaceae bacterium
CTGGTCCGGTGACCTGATATTCAAAAGTCCGCGAGCCGCCATCCGTGACTTCGACATGCGGCATGGCCACGCCAATACCGCCGCCAACATAAGGGCTAAGCGGGCCAAGCCCGTTTTCCCAGCGCCGATAGGCGTTCATCGTTAGAATGTTGAGGCCGTCAGAGAACTCAAGCACCTCATAGCCGGTCTCGGCCAGGGTCTCATCATCAGCGTAAACTTTGGCATGGTTGAGATCGATACCAAAGCCCAAACCGCTCTGGCCCCACCATGTGGCGCGCAGCCCGTAATAGGGCGGGGCGGTAAACGAGCGGCCTTCCCAACCGGCGGTAAACGAGGTGTCAGCCAGCACAGAATCGCCCGTGACATCGACCACCGAATGCGGCGCAGATTGTAGCCCGCCGTAAAAACTCAGCTCAACTTCAGCCGAAACCATGCCGGGAAACCCGGCAAGGATGAATACATATGAACAAATACGCTTTGACATTATTTGCAACAGCTCCTGCAAATTCTATTTTCTAAATAGGCCCGCTTGTGGCTTCGGGCAAGCGACATCGCCAAAAAAACCTGCGCAATTCAATCAATAAATTGCCAACTCTCGGCGCCGTCAAAGTGCCGCACGCGGATGTCGGCAATATCTGCCGGGGCGGCCATCGCCATGTTCACCGCCACCCGGCTGTTGGGGTCTGTGTCGGGGCCCGCGTCGGTGACAGTGGTGTAATGCGTTGTAGAACCACAGTTTTTGCAGCTATGCATGGCCAGTGTCGCCTCTGGCTGCACATAGGAGATTAGTGAATTTGGTGCGCAAATGACACGGACGCTGCTAATCGTGCCATAGGCCCAAAGCCCGTTTATGCGCCTGCACAGCGTGCAATTGCACGACACTAGATGCGCGGGTTTGAGGCAAAATTCCCAGCTTATAGCGCCACAATGGCAGCTTCCTGTGATCATTACACTTCCTTTACTTAGCCGTGGCAGAGCCTAGTAACTGTACCTGCGCCCTATTGTCCGCTGGACGGCTATGGTTATCATGGCTAAACAGCGGCAAAACGGTTGGCGGGAAACCGTCGCTAGCTAATCGTATGTGGCACATTGTGCCTAAGCAATACCGGAGATGTACCCCTTGACCCAAGCAGAGCACCCAGAGGGCACACGCCGCGACTTCATATATTATGCAACGGCTATGGCCGGAGCTGTCGCGACGGGGGCTGCGGTTTGGCCATTGGTCAACCAGATGAACCCTTCAGCTGATGTCTTGGCACTTGCCTCGATCAGAGTTGATGTGAGCGGCGTAGAGCCAGGCAGCCAAATCACAGTCTTGTGGCAAGGCAAGCCGGTCTTCATCCGCTCGCGCACCGCCGAAGAGATCGAGATGTCGCTGGCGGTTGATGTCGAGGCCTTGCCCGACCCGCAGGCCAATAATGATAATATGAGCGCAGAGCTGCCCGCCACAGACGCCAACCGCGCCCTCACTGAAGATGGTGTTTGGCTGGTTCAGATGGGGGTTTGCACCCACCTTGGCTGTGTGCCGCTCGGCGAGGCTGGTGACTTTGGCGGCTGGTTCTGCCCGTGTCATGGCAGTCACTACGATACGGCTGGCCGTATCCGCAAAGGGCCCGCCCCGCGCAACCTTCCCATTCCCGTCGCCGCTTTCGTCGACGAAACTACCATTCAGCTCGGTTAGGAGAGAGCCCCAATGTCAGGTATTCCCCACGACCCCTATGAGCCGAAGTCCGGATTTGAAAAGTGGCTGCATGTGCGGCTGCCCATCGTAGGCCTGCTTTACGGCACGCTCATGATCCCAACCCCGAAAAACCTTAACTGGTGGTGGATTTGGGGCATCGTCCTGTTCTTCACCCTGATGATGCAGATCGCGACCGGCATCGTGCTGGTTATGCATTACACACCGCATGTCGATATGGCTTTCGATTCTATCGAACACATCATGCGCGACGTGAATGGCGGCGACCTGATCCGCTATACCCATATGAACGGCGCCTCGCTGTTCTTCTTTGCCGTCTATGTCCACATTTTCCGCGGCTTGTTCTACGGCTCTTATAAGTCGCCGCGCGAAGTGACATGGATCATCGGCATGCTGATCTATCTGGCGATGATGGCCACTGGCTTTATGGGCTATGTGTTGCCTTGGGGGCAGATGTCCTTCCACGGTACAGCCGTTATTACCGGGTTGTTTGGCGCGATCCCCTTCATTGGCGATGCAGTGCAAACCCTGCTCTTGGGGGCTGGCGCCGTTGGCCAGCCGGCGCTTAACCGCTTCTTCTCGCTGCATTATCTGCTGCCCTTCGTGATCTTGGGTCTGGTTATCGTCCACATGTGGGCCTTCCACTCCACCGGCAACAACAACCCGACCGGGGTTGAAGTGCGCCGTGGCTCGAAAGAAGAAGTCGAGAAGGACACGCTGCCCTTCTGGCCATATTTCGTGATCAAAGACCTGTTCGCGCTGGTGCTGATCTTGCTGATCTTTACAGCTGTAGTTGGCTTCATGCCCAACTATCTTGGCCACCCTGACAACTACTTGCCAGCCAACCCGCTGGCCACGCCAAGCCACATTGTCCCCGAATGGTTCTTCTTGCCATACTACGCCATTCTGCGCGCCTTTACCGCAGATGTCTGGGTGGTGATGTTGGTTGAGTGGGTGAGCTTCGGCATCATCGACGCCAAGTTCTTCGGTGTGTTGGCCATGTTCGGTGCAATCGTGGTCATGGCGCTGGTGCCTTGGCTCGACACATCAAGCGTGCGGTCGGGTAAATATCGGCCAATGTTCAAATGGTGGTACCGTTTGCTGATCGTTGATTTCATCGTGCTCATGTGGGCTGGCGCTATGCCCGCTGAGCCGCCTTACTCAACAATCGCGCTCATCGGTGCAACTTACTGGTTCGGATATTTCTTGGTGATCTTGCCGCTGCTTGGCATCATCGAAAAGCCGCTGACCCTGCCCGATACGATCGAAGATGACTTTAACGCCAAACACGGCAAATCTGCCGAACCGGCTGAGTGAGAAAGGATAATAAAATGATCAAAACTCTCTCACATGTAGCCGCTCTAGCGGTGGGCCTCACTCTCAGTGCGGGCGCTGCCTTTGCCGCGGGCGATACGCATATCGAAGATTTCGACTTCTCCTTCGAAGGCCCATTTGGCAGCTATGACCAGCTACAGCTGCAACGCGGGTTGCAGATCTACACCGAGGTCTGCGCTGCCTGTCACGGTCTGAAATACGTCGCCTTCCGCACACTTGAGCAAGAAGGCGGCCCTATGCTGCCCGATGATCAAATGCGGGCTTATGCCGAGTTCTACGAAGTCTATGACGAAGCCAAAGATGAATATGTCGCGGCGACCCCGGCGGATTATTTCCCCGAAAGTAGCCTCGACACTGCACCCGACCTGAGCCTTATGGCCAAAGCCCGCGCTGGCTTCTCTGGCCCCTACGGTTCCGGCATGTCGCAGCTGTTTCGCGGCATGGGCGGCCCAGAATACATTGCCTCGCTAATGGACGGTTATGAGGAAGCACCAGAATGTGCGCCCGAAGATATTGAGGGCTCCTACAATAGTGCCTTTGGCGCCGGTGGTTTCCCGGACGAATGTATCGACGATCACGGCCACCACATGGTGCCGGGCAGCTGGATCGCTATGCCGCAGCCGCTCTATGGCGAAGATATCGACTTCGCCGATGATCATTCCAATGCGCTGCGTAACGAGGCGCAAGATGTTGCAGCCTTTCTGATGTGGGCCGCTGAGCCGGGCCTCAATGCCCGCAAACAAGCGGGGCTTCAGGGCGTTATCTTCCTGACTGTTTTGGCCGTGTTGCTCTATCTGACCAACAAGCGCCTATGGGCACCGCATAAGCGCCGTGCTCGTAAAGAAGACTAAGCGACCACATTGCTGAATAACAAAAGGGCGCCCTTCAAGGCGCCCTTTTTGCTTTTCTACCTGCCGTTGCTCTGGCCCAAATAAGCGGCCAACCCCGGCGGCGGGTCAGAAAATATCGCTTCCGTCGGCGCAGGCGGCTGCGCGATACCAGCATGCACAAAGCAAACCTTGTCGGCGATCCGGCGCGCATCATCGGGCGCATGGGTCACCATGATCATCATTCGCTCTGTTTCGGTTAGTATCTGCGCCACCAGATCAAGCATTTGCGCCCGCAGCCCCGGCCCAAGGGCGGCAAAAGGCTCGTCCATCAGCACGATTGGGCGCTGCGCCACCAGCACGCGGGCCAAAGCCGCGCGGCTCTGTTGCCCACCAGAAAGCGCGCCGGGTAGCCGCTGGCCAAAACCGCCAAGCCCAACCCGCTCCAGCGCCACATCAACCCGTGCATCACCGGCATGGCTCAGCTGCGGCCCAATCCCCAGCCCCACATTCTGCGCCACACTCAAATGGCCAAACAAGTTATTATCCTGAAAAACACTGCTCATCGGTCGAGCACCGGGTGCTGCCTCGTCAATCCGTTTGCCCTGCCAAAGCAATTGCCCAGAGACCGGTTGCAAAAACCCACCAAGCCCAGCCAACAAAGTTGACTTGCCGCCCCCTGACGGCCCAATCACCGCAATCCGCTCGCCCGGCTGTGCTGTCCAATTGGCGCTGAGCCTAAAGTCGCCCTGCGCCAATTCCAGACCTTTAAGTTCCAACATGATTATGCCCCCACGCGATGACTACGCCCCCCGCGATCAAATATCCAAAATAAGCCAAAAGACAAAACCACAAGCACCAGCCCAACCCCCGCCGCCGCCTGCATTTTATAAGCGCCAATAAGCCGGGCCATCAACAGCGGCAGTGTCGCTTGGTTCTCACTGGCAAACAGCGCAATCACCCCGAGATCGCCCATCGACATGGCAGCAACCAGCCCGGCGGCAAAGCCAAGCGGGCCGCGCAGCCGGGGCAGCAGCACAATCCGCAGCCGCGCCCAACCGCTGAGGCCCAAAGCGCTGGCTAGTTTGCCATACTGGATCTCGGCCTGCTCCATCGCCGGCGCAATAATCCGGTGGGCAAAGGGCAGCGCCACCACCGCATTGACCACAATGACGATCGGCAATGTCACCGCCCCCGGCGAGATAAATTGAAACACCAATATGAACAGCCCGGTGCCGGTAACCAGCGACGACGCCGCCAAAGGCAGTGCCCCGCTCAACGCCGTCAGCGTATTGCGCTGAAACGACATCGCCAGCGCCAAGCTTAGGCATAAAGCGGCCGAGCAAAGGGCGATAAACACCGAGCGCAAAGCCGCACCCCAGACCGATGCGGGCATCTCGGCCAAGCTCGGCAGGCCGCGCAACAGCACCATGGCCAAGGGGATGATCAAGAACAGCGCGCCCGCAGTGATCACCACCGCATCAACCCAGCGGCTCAGGCCCCTATCCCAGCGCTGCACCGGACGGTCAAACCCGCCGCTCAGCGCGTCTGGCAGGGTGATAGAGCGCGAAAGGAACAGGGCAATGGCGCAGATAAAGAACTGCAAACCGGCCAAGAGCGCTGCCTTGCCAAGGTCAAACTCGAAGCGCAATGCCTGATAGATTGCCAGCTCCAACGTGGTCGATTTTGGCCCACCGCCAAGCGTCAGCGCCACGGCAAAACTGGTCAGACAGATGAGAAAAATCACCAAGGCCGCACCGGGCACTGCATTGCGCAACATCGGCCACTCTAAGTAGCGCCAGACCGGCAAGTTAAGCGATGCGGCGAGCCTAAACCGCTCCGCCGGGATAGCTGCCCAGCCTTGCAAAAGTAGCCGTGTGGCCAATGGCAGGTTGAAGAAAACATGCGCCAAAACCACGCCGTGAAACCCGTAGATCGAAACCGTCGGCAGCCCCAAATAAGCTAGCCCGCTATTGAGCAGGCCGGCGCGGCCAAACACCGCCAACAAGCCAAACACCGCCACAATAACCGGCAAGATAAACGGCGCGCCAAGCACAGATATCAGCGCTTTGCGCCTCCAAAAAGCCCGCCGCGCCAAGGCCCGCGCCA
>JAESRD010000182.1 GCA_016764835.1 Paracoccaceae bacterium
CCTTGGTAGACCGTCCGCTGACCGGCGCTGAGGCGGGCGCGGGGCCAATTACCTGCACGCTGACACCGCAGATCGGCGCGCTCGGCCTACAGCTTGACCTGACCGTGCCAGCCCTCGGCCCCGATGAAGTGCTGGCGATTGAAACCGACGACCCGGCGATTTGGGTCTCGCCCCCGGTCTTGCGCCGCGACGGCGCCCATCTGACCGCACTGTCAGATATGATCCATGCCGAAAACGATAGCTTCGCCTTTAACCGTTCAACGCTGCGGGTCACGCTGATTGGCAACGGCCAAGCCATAGAGATGATCGGCTGTGCGGCAGGCTAGCGCCGACCTTTGCGGCCAAACACGGCAAAAACAATGTAGATAATGCTCAGCGCAGCCGCCAAAGCGGCAGCAAACAGCGCCACCCTCGGCAGCGCAGCTGGCAGTTGCGCCAGCACGCCCGCCATTGCCGCAGCCCATGGTGCCCCGGCCCATAGCTGGGGCAGAACGATCAGCCCAAACAATGCCGCAGCCGAGGCGACCGCCAAAACGGTCGGCAGGCGCACGGCCAGCGGCCCGGCCCGCAGCGCCCGTTTGGCCGCCTTGATATAGATCGAAAGGTCAGACTGCGCCGCCAGTAAAGCAGGCACAACCAGCAGCACCAGCACCATGCCAAAGCCCAGCCCGTAGACCAGTGTGATCACGGTTGGCTTGAGAAACTCGGCCTGAACCGAGCCTTCGTACAGCAGCGGCGCGAGGCCGAGCACCGTGGTCGCCGTGGTCAGGAATACCGGCCGCAGCCGCTCAGCCGTGCCGCTGACAATCGCTTGCCTGATGCCGCGGGTTTGCGCATGCTCGTCAATCGTCGTCACCAGCACGATGCTATCGTTGATGATGATCCCGGTCATGCCCAGCAGGCCGACAACCGAGAACATGCTCAGCGGCACATCCCACAGATTATGCCCCCATATTGCGCCAACCAGCCCAAACGGGATGATCGCCATGACAATAATTGGCCGGGTCCAGCTGCTAAAGATCCACGCCAGTGTCAGGTAGATGCCGGTCAAACAAAAGATCAGCCCCCGCTGTGCATCGGCCAAGAAATCTTGCTCTTGTTCGCGCAGGCCCGACATCCGGGTCTCAATGCCAAAGACCGCCTCTATCTCGGGCAATATCGTGCCAAGGATTGTCTCATTAATCTGCGTCGCCCGGTCGGCGTCATCGTCATCCATCCCGGCAGTGACCGAGATCAGCATTATGCCGTTTTCGCGCCGCACGGTTGAAAACCCGGTGCGCCTAATGACTGTGACAATATCAGCCAAGGGCAGATAATCGCCCGATGCGGCGCGCATTTGCGTGCGGTCAAGAAAGTCGGCCGTCAGCTCACCTGTGGGTAGCTCAACCCGCACCGTGGCTGAGCGCGGCCCGTCCGGGTAGGTCGCGGCCTCAATGCCGCCAAGCCTGTTGCGCAACACCCGGCTCAGCTCATCGATGGTAAAGCCAAGGGCGCGGCCTTGCGGGGTCAGCTGCAAGATCAGCTCTTCTTTGTCGTAAGCCAGCGAGTCTTCAGGCCCGGTCACTTCGGGAAACTGAAGCAGCATGTCTTTGAGCGCCTCAGCGGCGGCTTTGAGCACTTCGGCATTGGCACCGAATAGCTCAATATCTATCGCGTCGCCGCCCGGCCCGGCGCGGCCGCCACGGAAACTAACCGTCTCCGCCATTGGATGGTTTTGCACTTGGTTTTGCAAAGCCGTAACAAACTGGCCAGAAGTATAGGGCCGCAGATCCGCGTCAATCAGCTCAATGGTGATCGCGCCAAGCTGGTAGCTTTCTTTGGTGTCGGCCCCGGCCAGCCCGCGCCCGGTTGTGCCGCCAATCTGCGCCAGCACAAAGACCAAGGGGTTCACCCCGTATTCGGCCTCATATTCGGCCCCCAGCGCTTCGGTCGCGCGCTGCATTTCTTGCATCATCTCTAGGCTGTCAGCGCGGGTCGCGCCCGGCAACATGGCAAAGTTGCCCGACACAGTGCCCTGTTCGGGCGACGAGAAGAACCGCCACGGCACCTCGCCGCTGACCAGCGACGCCGCTTGGCCCGACAAGATAAGCACTGCCGCCGCCATAACCGGGTAGCGCGCCCAAACAACCGCCCGCATGAGCGGTTTAAACGCACGGTCACGAAAGAAGCAAAAACCAACATCAACCACCCGGCTGGGCAGATCATACCAGTGGTTCTTGGCGGTATGCGCCAGCGCATGGGCCAAGTGGTTGGGCAGAATGAGGAAGCATTCGACCAAGCTGGCGCTGAGCACGGCAATAACCGTGAACGGGATCACCGATATCAGGTCGCCAAAACGCCCGCCGATGATCACCAGCCCATAGAAGGCAATGATCGTAGTGATTGTGGCTGAGAACACTGGCAAGAACATGCGCCGCGCCGCGTTTTCAGCCGCGACCACTGGCGGTTCACCCAAATGGCGGGCACGAAAATCAGCGTGTTCACCGACGACAATCGCATCATCCACCACAATGCCCAGCGTGATGATCAACGCAAAGAGCGAGATCATATTGATGGTGAGGCCAAAGGCGTACATGACCGCGATGGCGGCAAACATCGACACTGGAATGCCGAGCGCCACCCAAAGCGCCGTGCGGGCGTTGAGGAACAAAAACAGCAGGCCGACGACCAGCGCCAAGCCCATAGCACCATTGTCCAACAATAGCGTCAGACGGCCCGATATCTGCTTGGCGGTCGAGTTGACCAACTCAATCTCGACACCCGCTGGCAGCTCGGCCTGCACCATTGCCGCGACCTCGCGCACGGTCTGCTCAATGCCAATCGCATCGCCGTTTGCTGTGCGGTTAACCCGGATCAACATGGCCGGATTGTCGCCGGTAAACAGGGCGCGGTCGCGGTCTATGCCCAGCTGATTAATCTGGGCCACATCGCCAATGGTCAAGGTAGAGCCATCGGCGTTTTGGCGCAGCACAATACCGGCAATATCATCGGCGCTGCGCCGCGCTTGGCCGGTGCGAATACGCGCTGTTCCAGATACATCACCCGCAGCCCCAGCGTTGATCTCCCGCCCAATTGCTGCGGCAATATCAGACATGCCAATACCGTGGCGGATCAGCGATAGCGACGGCACTTCGACCTCTATCGACGGCGCCGCATAGCCGCTTATTGTGCTGCGTGTCACCCCCGCC
>JAESRD010000183.1 GCA_016764835.1 Paracoccaceae bacterium
AACTCGGTCGGCTATTCCTATTCCTATGATACCCGCCGCACCGGACTAAACCCAAATGCGGGATTCCTGTTCCGCTTTGGCCAAGAGCTGGGCTTCGGCGACACGTCGTTTGTCCGCACCACGGCGCATGCAACGGCGGAAACACGGATATTGGGCGAAGAAGTCACTCTGCGCGCCACACTCGAAGGCGGTGTGCTCAACTATATTGACGGCGACAGCCGGGTCACCGACCGCTACATGCTTGGCAGCCGCTATTTGCGCGGTTTTGAAGCCGGTGGCATTGGCCCGCGTGACGCGGTGACAGATGATGCCCTTGGCGGCAATATCTTTGCCGTCGCCCGGCTTGAAGCTGAGTTCCCGATTGGCCTGCCAGAAGAATACGGCATCCATGGCGGCGCGTTTGTCGATGTCGGCTCTGTGTGGGATGTTGGCGAAACCTACGGTGTGGATGTGCTCTATAACGACTTCACCCCGCGCACCGTGGTTGGCCTGTCAATCTTCTGGGATACGCCTGTCGGACCGTTGCGGTTCAACTTCACCGAGCCGCTTGATGCCCAAGAGTTTGACCGGCCACGTGGGTTTGATGTTACAATCGCGACCAGCTTTTGATGCGGCTTTTCTGGCGGGTGGCGGCTTTTATCTGCCTGCTGGCTGCCCCAAACTTTGCTTTTTCTCAGCAGGTTGACGCGCAGCCATCGACAACCCAACCCGATCTTCTGCGCAGCCCGATCCTGACCATCGACCCGGAGCTGCTGTTTTCAGGCTCGGCTTACGGCCAGCGGGTGTCGGCGCAAATTGTCACCCTGTCAGAGGCGCTGGCAGCCCAAAACCGGGTGCTCGAGGCAGAGCTGACGGCCGAAGAGCGCAGCCTTACCGACCGGCGTGCCGGTATGGAGATCGGCGCGTTTCGGGTTGAAGCGGCGGCCTTTGATGCGCGGGTTCAGCTTATCCGTCAGGAGCGTGATGCAACTGAGACAGCCCTGCGCCAGAGGGTCGCGACCGAGCGCGAAACCTTTCTCAATGCGGCAAGGCCAATTCTTGGCCGCATGATGATCGAGTCTGGGGCGGCGATGATCCTTGACCGGCGGCAAGTGTTCCTGAGTATTGATCAGCTTGATATGACCCAGCTTGCGGTTGAACAGATTGACCGCCAGATTGGTGATGGCGAAACGCTGGCACCTGGGCTTGCGCCGGAGCTACAGCTGCTGGTGCCGCAAGACCTCGAACAATAGCCAGCTTGCCGTTCTGATGATCGATTGTTACTCAGGCTAAACCGGGCCAATGCGCGGCCAATAAGGAGACAGCAATGAGCGAGACCGAAATGAGCGAGACCGAAAACCGGCCCCCAGTTGAAGCTGACATTCAGCTGATCCAACGGATATTGCCGCATCGCTACCCGTTCTTGCTGGTTGACCGTGTGATCGAGATTGACGGCACTTCATCGGCGATTGGCATCAAGAATGTCACCATGAATGAACCGCATTTTCAGGGGCATTTCCCTGGCCAGCCGATCATGCCCGGTGTGACGATCGTTGAGGCAATGGCACAAACCGCCGCCGTAATGGTCGGTGCGACAATGGGCCTGAAAGACGGCTCTTTGCTGATCTTCTTCATGTCGATCGACAAATGTAAATTCCGCCGCAAGGTCATCCCCGGTGATCAGTTGCGAATGAAACTGACCACGTTGCGCGGCAAACCCGGTGGCAAAGTCTGGCGTTTTGCCGGGGCAGCGACGGTTGACGGCGAGCTGGCAGCAGAGGTTGAATTTGCCGCGATGATGGACGCCAAGGCCAGCTGATGATCCATCCCAGCGCCATTATTGAAACCGGTGCGCGCGTTGCTGATGGCTGTGTCATCGGCCCGTTTTGCCATATCGGCCCGCAAGTTGTGCTGGAGCCGCGCGTGGTGCTGAAGTCACATGTTGTGATCACCGGCGACACCCATATTGGCGCGGACACAACCGTGTTCTCGTTCAGCGTGCTTGGTGAGATCCCACAAGATCTGAAGTTTTCGGGTGAGCAAACCCGGCTGCGGATTGGCGCGCGCAACCGTATCCGCGAACATGTGACCATGAATACCGGCACCGAGGGTGGCGGCGGTGTGACCCGCATTGGCGATGACGGCTTGTTCATGGCCGGCAGCCATGTCGCCCATGACGCGCAGATTGGCAATAAGGTGATATTGGCCAATAGCGCCGCTGTGGCCGGCCATTGCCGGCTAGGCGACAATGTTATCATCGGTGGCTTGAGCGGCGTGCATCAATGGGTACGGATCGGTGCGGGGGCTATCATTGGAGCGGTCTGCATGGTGACGCATGATGTGATCCCATATGGGCTGGTTCAGGGGCCGCGCGGGGCGCTAGACGGGCTCAATCTTGTTGGTTTAAAACGGCGCGGGGTTGCGCGCAGTGACATTACCGCGTTGCGCAGTGCTTTTGCGGCGCTCAAAGACGGTGAGGGTAGTTTTGCTGGGCGCGCCAAGGCGCTTTCTGACAGCCAAAATAGCCCTTATGTACAGGAAATGGTTGATTTTATCCTTGGTGATAGTGACCGCTCATTCTTGACGCCAAGCTGATGCTGGCGCTGATCGCCGGGCAGGGCGCGCTGCCAAATATCATCGCGCAGGTGGCCTTGCATAATAGCGGCCAGATGCCCGTTATCTGTGTGCCTGAGGGCAGCACGGTGGTGATAGACGGGGCGTTTGATCCTGTCCCGTTTCGGCTGGAAACTCTTGGTAGTTTGATCGCAGACTTGCGCAATAGAGGCGTCGATCAGCTCTGCATGATCGGTGCCGTTGCGCGGCCCAGCTTTGACCCCGCCTTGCTCGATGCGGCCACCGCGCCTTTGGTGCCCCGGCTTCAGACTGCACTCATGGCCGGCGATGACGGCGCGCTGCGCGTGCTGATCGCGCTCTTTGAAGAGGCCGGGATCAGCACGATTGGTGCTGATCAGATCGCACCGCAGTTGCTGGCCCGCGCCGGTGTACCAACATTGGCTAAGCCGGGGCCTGACGTCGCAGATTATGCCAAACGCGCCGCGCTGATCTTGGCTGATATGGGCGCGCAGGATAGTGGCCAGGCCTGCATCATCGGTCCAAACGGGTTTTCATTGCGCGAAGACGAGGCGGGCACAGACGCGCTTTTGGCCCGTTTGGCGCTGCCGCAAGGATGCGTTTTATTCAAAGCGCCAAAGCCCAGCCAAGACCGGCGGGCTGACCTTCCCGTGATCGGTGCGACCACGGCCAGTGCCGCCGCAAAGGCCGGGCTGAAGGGCTTGGCCGTGCAGGCAGGTGGGGTCATGATCCCCGATATCTCTGTGCTAACTGCGCAGCTCGACCGGGCCGGGCTGTTCCTTTGGGTCTATGAGGCGGTGGGTTGAGAGTCTTTATCATCGCTGGCGAGCTGTCTGGCGACAAGCTTGGCGGCGCGGTTATGGCGGCGCTCAAAGAGCTGGCCCCTGATGTTGAATTTGCCGGAATCGGCGGGCCGCTCATGGCCCAGCAAGGGCTGGTCAGCCGGTTTGACATGAGCGAGCTGTCGGTCATGGGGCTGGTTGAAATATTGCCAAAATATTTCCATTTCAAACGGTTGATACGGGATACGGCCGCGGCGATCTGTCAAGCAAAGCCCGACATTCTGCTCACCATTGATGCACCAGAATTTTGCCTTCGGGTGGCGAAAACCGTGCGCAGAGATAGCAGCCAAAAGATCAAAACGTTTCATTACGTTGCCCCTTCGGTGTGGGCGTGGCGGCCGGGGCGGGCGGCGAAGATGGCAGGCTATATTGACCACGTTTTGGCTCTGTTGCCCTTCGAGCCACCGCTGATGCAGGCAGCTGGTATGGGCTGCGCCTTTGTTGGCCATCCGGTGGTCAACGAACCGGTGGCAAGCAGTGCCGAGGCAGCGGCTTTTCGCCAGCGCCACGGGTTAGAGAACGTGCCGCTTGTTCTGGCACTGCCGGGTTCTCGCAGTGGCGAGGTCGGGCGGCTAGCCGCGCGCTTTGGCGCAGCACTCGACATCTTTTGTACAGCTCATCCAACCGCGCGGGTGGTGGTGCCAGTGGCGGCGCCGGTGGCCGCGCAGGTGCGCGCAGCAGCGGCCAGTTGGCCGGGTACGCCGCTGCTGATTGACCCCGCCGATGACCCGGCCGGGCAGCAGAAGGCCGCAGCATTCCGGGCCGCTGATCTGGCACTGGCGGCCTCCGGCACAGTGTCGCTTGAGCTGGCCGCCACTGCGACGCCAATGGTGATCGCTTACGACATGGCTTGGCTCAGTCGCCAGATTATTTCGCGGCTCTTACTGGTTGATACCGTGACCTTACCGTCGCTGGTGACCGATACACGAGTGATCCCTGAATTTATTGGCGCAGCCTGCCAACCAGAGCCGATAGCGCAGGCCATGAGCCGGGTATTTGCGGCGCCAGATGCGCAGCTGCAAGTGCTTGGGCTGGCAATGGACCGGCTTGGTCGCGGAGGTACCCCACCGGGAAAACTAGCCGCTTTGTCAGTTTTGGACGTAATATCAAATATATAACGTGTCTAGTTGATGTTGACCCTCGGCGAAGGCTTCCGGGAATCTCGGGCTAATATGTCAATGTCGCCCGTCATTGGCCGGTCTTGTCCGCCAATGTTCCAATTTACTGCTCAAATAGTCCGGGCTATTTGCGGCTATTCATCTCCCAGTGCGGGCAGCGCCAGAAGATAGGCCGCAATCGCGTCGCGATCATCGGCGGCTAGCTGAGAAGTGTTCAGCACCACTTCGGCCATCTCGCCACCAGCAGTGTCAAACTCTGGGGTAAAGCCGGTCTCAAGATAATAGCTGATCTCAAATCCGGCCCAGCCCAGCGCGTCAGGGGTGATGTTTGGGATGCTGCCTTGGCCAGAGGGGTGCGGCGCGCCAGTCAGCCAGGCCGCGCGTTTTAGGCCGCCAAGCAGATTTCGCGGTGTGTGGCATTCGGCGCAATGGCCGAGGGATTCAACCAAGTAACGGCCGCGTTCTTCTTGCGGGCTGAGCGGGCCGGGCAATACCCATCCGGGCCGCATGAACAACAGTTTCCACCCGCCCAGAGCGCGCCGAATATTAAACGGAAAACCAACTTCATGCGGCTGGCTTGGGGTTGGGTCGGCAGGCAAGAGCCGCAGGTAGGCGACAATATCGAGAACATCGCCCAGCGTGGCATTTTGGTAGCTGGCATAGGGAAATGCCGGATAATAATGTTGCCCTTCGGGTGAGACGCCGCGCGTGACGGCCTGCACCAGGTCTTGGTCTGACCATGCGCCTATACCGGCTATAGGGTCCGGTGAAATATTAGGGGCGATGAAGGTGCCAAAGGCCGAGACGAAGCGCTGGCCACCGCTGAGCACCGGCGTGTCGGAAGGCTCGGTGCCGGGGGCGATATGGCACGAAGCGCAGCCGGCGGCAGCAAACAGTACGGCGCCTTTCGCGGCGTCGCCGGTTAGCCCGGCCAGGGCGTCTTCAGCCAGCAAGTGCGGACGGGTCAGGTAAAGCCCGACCGCTGCTCCAACAAACGCAAATACGACCAGCCAACGCAAAAGGCGCTTCAAGCGGTTTCCCCTCCTAATAAACGGTCAGCCCGCATTGGGGCTGACCAAAATTCACGGATCGTTACTGGCGCTGACGGTAGGTGCGGTGACAACCGCCACATGAGCCGCCAAGCGGGCCAATGCCTGCGCGCAGCGCATCTAAACCGTCGCCGGCAACAGCAACCAGACCGGCGGTCGCACCGGTTAAAGCCTCACTCGCAGCGGCAAAACCGGCTGCATCATCCCAAACTGATGCCAGCGCGTTTGAACCGGTGGCTTCGCCTGCGGCGGTGCCCTCGGCCCAATATGCGCCTTGGTTTAGCCCGGCAATAGTGGCGAGGTTTGTCGCGGCGGCCAATGCTGCTTCGGCGTCATATTCGATCTGGCCTTGGGCCATGCCGCCCAATACGCCAAGGTTAGCGGCAAGCAGCGCCATGTGCGCTTGGCGGGCCTGAACCGCCGCATCTGTTGCAGTACCAATCGCCCCGGCACTGCCGGCCATGCAAAGGCAAGCGAGGGTAACGGCGGAAAACTTCTTAAAACGGGTCATCAGACTCTCCCTAGGTTAATCGTGACTTGGAATGATCCTAACGCGGTGTGAAGATAACGCCACTGAGAACTTCTGCATAAACCATGTCAAAATATGCACAGCGAGCGGGGCGCAAGCGAATGGTAAGAGATAATTGGGACGATTTGCGCTATGTTTTGGCGGTGGCTGAGACCGGCTCTGTGGCGGCGGCAGCGCGCGCATTGGGGGTGAACCATGCCACGGTTTTGCGCCGGGTTACGGCGTTTGAGGCCCTGCATGAAACCATATTGTTTGAGCGCAGCGCCGCTGGCTATATCATCCCGCCCGAACGGATAAAGGTGATAGAGGCGGCGCGCGAAGCGGCCCTGGCCCATGATGCCGTCAGCCGGGCAATCCGCGGCACCGGCGATGCGCCCAGCAGCCCGTTGCGGATAACCTCGACCGATACGTTCTGCCTGACGGTTCTACCGCCGATCGCCGTGGCTTTTGGTCAACAGGGGCAGGCGGTCGAGCTGCTGTCATCGAACCATCATATTGATCTGGCACGGCTTTCGGCTGATCTGACTGTGCGCCCGGCGCTAAAGCTGCCGGAAGATTTTTCTGGCGATATTGCGGGCATGTTGGGATTTGCCGCTTATGGCCCGGTTAAACCGCAGGAGGCCAAACAACCTGAAGCCAAACCAAGTTGGATCGGGTTGCGCGGCGCGATCGGGCGGGCATCTGGGGCCGATTGGCTGAAGGCCATTATTCCCAACAGCGAAATAATGGGCGGAACTGACAGTTTTGTCGTCATGCGCGAAATGGTGGCGCAGGGTTTTGGCCGCGGGGTTTTGCCCTGCTGTCTGGGTGACGATGACCCACGTTTGGTACGGTTGGATTACGACCTGTCGGGCCATAGCGTGCCGTTTTGGGTGGCCAGCCATGTTGATCTCGCCGATGCGCCGCGTCTGACCCGGCTGCGGCGCAAACTGATCGGGGCATTGCAGGCTTACGGCCCACGGCTTGAAGGCTGGTAGCTAGAACCTCGGGCGGCGCGCCCGCTCAACCTTTAGCCACTCTGGCCAACCCCATATTTGTTCAATGCCGTAAAACACCAAACATAGTGCGGCGATGGCTATGATGATTTTGAGTTGGTTGCCCGATGGCGGGCGGCGCGCCAGCCGCGACAGGCGCATAAGCCACATCATTCTTCGGTAAACCGGACCTTGCCAATATAGGGCAGGTTGCGGTTTCTTTGTGCAAAATCAATACCGTAGCCAACGACAAACTCATCGGGGATGGTGAAGCCGATCCAGTCAGAGCTAAACTCAACCTCGCGCCGCGACGGCTTGTCAAGCAGGGCAATAGACAGCAGCCGCGCCGGGTTTCGTGTGCTCAAGAATTTGGTAACATGGCTGAGCGTGTGGCCTGTATCGACGATATCTTCGACAACCAGCACATCGCGGCCATGGATCTTACCGCGCAAATCTTTGTGAATACGCACTTCACGCGAGCTGACCATCTTGTCGCCATAAGACGAGGCCTCAAGAAAATCGACCTCGATCGGTAGGTCAATTTCGCGCACCAGATCGGCGATAAACACGAAAGAACCGCGCAGCAGCCCGACGACAACCAGCTTATCGGTATCGGCAAATTCGACCTCGATCTCGCGGGCCAAAGATTCGATCCTTGCCGCAATTTCTTTGGCAGAAATCATCTGGTCGATAACATATGGTTTGGTCACGCCGCTGTCCCCCTTGGTGGCCCCATCGCTTTTGCGCTATCATACCGGTATTTTCAAACGGAGTTTTCCCAATGCTGCATTATTTGCGCGCTTTTATCTTGCAAGTTGTTCTTGGCCTATATTGTTTCGCTGCCCCCTCAGGCGTTTTGGCCCAAACAGATATTGAGGCCCAGACCGAGGCTGCCCGCGCCGCTTATATTGCGGGTGACTACGTTACCGCCATGGATTTGGCTGTTGAGCCAGCCAATGCCGGGATCGGTGCCGCGCAAAATATTTTGGGTATTGGCTATAATATGGGGCAGGGGCTGGAGCAAGATATTGAGCTGGCCGTGCTCTGGTTTGAGAGCGCTATTGAGAATGGCAGCGCCAAGGCGGCACATAATCTTGGCACGCTGATGCGTGATGGCGGGCCGGGTTTTGCCGCCAACCCGGTGCGGGCGCGCAGCCTCTTTGAGCAAGCCGTTGCGCAAGATTTCACCCCAGCGTTGACCGCCCTTGGCTATATGTATGATCACGGGCTTGGTGGCCCGGCTCTATCAGCCGAGGCCAATGCTTTGTTTGTACGCGCTCTTGCGGCGGGCGATGTTGCTGCATCCGAACCGTTGGCGCACCAATATCTTGAGGGCCGGTTCGTGGCGCAAGATGATACGATCGCGCGGGCGCTTTTTGCCGATTCTGCGGCGATAGGTGACGCTCAGTCGACCAATAACCTCGGTATTATGAATGAGCTTGGCCGCGGCGGTCCGGTTGATCTTAATCGGGCAAGACAGCTCTACTTGCAATCTGTTTCTGGGGGGCAAGCCCGCGCCGGGCTAAGCCTTGCCACGCTTATTTACGACAATCCCGAAATGGGCAGCCGCGAAGAGCAATACGGCTATTGTTTTTGGGCCCTGCGCCATGCCGACCCTAGCAACCAAGAGCCCATCTCTGGCGCCTGTCAGCCGATGATCGATGCGCTAAACGCCAAGCAAGCCCAAGCTGCTGGGTTCTTCGCCGACGCGCTAGATGCCCCGTAAGTGCAACATCTGCGACGGCCTGCGACGCATCGCCTCTTGATATTAGCCGCCAGCTGCATGAAACCGGTTTTGCCCAAGTAACGCCAAAAGGCCGCGACCACTCTTATGCCAAAACACTCAGAGACCCGCCAGATCCGTTTTAGCGCCGATCAAATGTATGATCTGGTGGCTGATGTTGCCAGCTATCCGGCGTTTTTGCCGTGGACGGCGGCGGCGCGCATTCGCGACACCACTGAGCACGGTGATCACATTGTGATGTTGGCCGATCTGGTCGTGTCGTTCAAAGTGTTTCGCGAGCGGTTTGGCAGCCGGGTGACGCTCTGGCCTCAGAGCCGCCGGATTGAGACCGAATATATTGACGGGCCGTTTAAACATATGGTCAGCCAGTGGGAATTTGTGCCGCAAGATCAGGGCTGCGAAATCCGTTTTGAGGTGGATTTTGAATTTAAGAACAGGCTGTTGCAGGGCGCTGCCGGCCTGTTTTTCAACGAGGCCATGCAGCGTATCGTCCGCAGTTTTGAGACCCGCGCTGAGGCTCTATACGGGTC
Source organism: Paracoccaceae bacterium (assembly GCA_016764835.1). Next base: position 9,358 of record JAESRD010000183.1, read on the forward strand.
AAAGCGGCGCGAATAGATCGACCCGGTAGCCATCAGGGTCGGCCAATACAGCATAACGCTGGCCCCAAAATGCATCCCATGGTTCTTTGACCAGCGCGTGGCCGGCATCAGTGATCCGCTGGGCAATGGTGTTGAGCTGCGCCGCATCGGCACAAAGTAGCGCAAAGCTCGAATGGTTGGACGGGCGCGGTGGCGCGCCGATCAGCTTTTCCATGAGGGCGAATGTATCAATCATCAGCCGCACATCGCCCGGCGCGGTTTCTGGCTCAAGATGCATGGCATCATCGGCAAAATCGGCAAAGGTGAAGCCGATCAGCTCATAAAAGGCCGCCGTTTTGCGCAGGTCTGTGCTGGCCACGGCGATAGCGTCGATGCGGGGAGGGAGTGTCATACGGGTTTCCTGCTCAATTCTTGCAATAACAAAGTCAGCGCAAATTCTACAGCTGCTTGGCGGACAGTGTCGCGCCCCAGCGCACCAAATTCAACCGTTTGGCTATGCGTTTTTTGCGGCGTGGCGATGCCAAAGCAAACCCGACCTTCGGGTTTATGCTCGGACGGTCCCGGCCCGGCAATGCCGGTGACCGACACGGCGAGCGTGGCGTTTGATCGGGTCAGCACGCCTTGGGCCATTTGGCTGGCCACCTGTTCTGAGACTGCGCCGAACTTGGCCAATGCCTCGGGCGTAACGCCGAGCATCTCTTGTTTGGCGGTGTTCGAATAAGTGATGAAAGCCCGCTCAAAAACCTCTGACGCGCCCGCAATTTGCGTGAGTGCAGCACTCAGCAAACCGCCCGTGCAGCTTTCGGCTAGAGCAATCATCTGGCCAGATGCCCGCGCAGCTGCGACGACCTCAGCCGCACTCATAGCAGCACTTTATGCGCCAACACGGCCAGTAAAATAACGCCAATAGCGGCGGCTAGTCCGGCCAAAACATCATCGAGCATCAGCCCCATCGTGTCGCCGCGCCGGTCTGCTTTGCCGATGATACTTGGTTTGGTAATGTCAAATAACCGAAACAAAACAAAGGCCGCGACCCAGCCGGGCCAAAGCCGCAGCACATCTACGCCAACATGCGCCGCGCCAAACGAGACCGGCCATAGGGCGATCCACTGGCCACACAACTCGTCAATCACAACCTGGCTGGGGTCATGCTCGCCACAAGCGGCGCATTCGGCTTTGGCCGCCCAAAGCCCTATTGGAAAACTGGCGACAATGGCCAACAGCAACAGCCACGGCCCGCCCAAAGCGTGCAAAGCCCAAGCCAAAGGCAGCGACACCAGCGCGCCCCACGTGCCGGGGGCCGGGCGGATATTGCCAATGCCAAACAGGGTGGCGACATTGCGCGCCAACCCGTTCATACCTTCACCAATGTTGCTGTGGCCATTGCCGCTATTCCTTCTTCTCGCCCGGTAAACCCGAGCCGCTCAGATGTGGTTGCTTTTACGCTTATCCGGCCCAACTCAACCCCGGTAATCCGGCATAGCTCGGCCTGCATAGCCTGCGCATGTGGGCCAATTTTTGGCTGTTCGCAGATCAGCGTGACATCAGCATGGGTCATCACAAAACCCTTTTCGCGCACCAACGCGGCAGCATGTGCCAGAAAAATCTCGCTGGCAGCGCCTTTCCACTGCGGGTCACTAGGTGGGAAATGACGGCCAATATCGCCTTCAACCAGCGCGCCATAGATCGCATCGGTCAGCGCATGCATGCCGACATCGGCGTCAGAATGGCCTTGCAGCCCGCGCCCATGCTCAAGGCGAATACCGCAGAGCATGACGTGATCGCCAGTGCCAAATCTGTGCACATCAAAGCCATTGCCACATCGAATATCCATATCGCTGCCTTTCTGCTGCGCGCCAATGATCTGGCGGGCACGGTCAAAATCATCTGGATAGGTGATTTTGATATTGTCTTCGTGGCCTTGGGTGATAACAACATCGATCCCTGCCGCGCGTGCGACCTCAACATCATCAGAGGCATCTAGGTCATGTTTGCGAAATGCTGACAATATAGCTGCATAATCAAAACCTTGCGGGGTTTGTGCGCGCCAAAGCCCGGCGCGGTCTTGCATGCCGGTGACACGCTGATCACCGCGCCAAAGCGCATCGGTCACGGGCAAAGCCGGAGCGGCACCTTGGGCTGTTTGCAAAGCATTAAGCACGCCGGTGATCACCGATTCAGGCACAGTCGCCCGCGCCCCATCATGGATGAGCACAAGATCAGGCGGTGTTTCTGAGAGCGCCTCCAGCCCGGCCAAAACCGAGGCGCAGCGGCTGGCACCACCGGCCACTAGCCTGTGACCCTGCTGCGCATAATCCGCGCCCAGATCCATATCATCTGGGTGCAAAATGATGCAAAGCTGACCAAAACTGGCAAAACGCGCAACCGTCCGGTCGAGCACGCGCATGCCCGCCAGATCACGCCATTGTTTGGCCAGTTCCCCATCGGCACGGCTGCCCCGCCCGGCGGCTACAATGATAATCGCAACATCCATTATTCATCTCTTTATCGCAATTTCGCGCCATAACTGTTGGCCAAAGTCATATTGTTAGAAATGCGGCGGCGCAATTCCATTCGAACCACGGGCAATATGCACAAAAATTAGGCAGTCCGCTTTTTTGCCGTGCAGTTTACGTTGGGTTTCATTGTCTCACCGGCTGAGGCGCAGTAACACCAAGGCTATCCGCACAAACATTGGGCATTCGGTCAATCAAATGGCACATATCGAAAAAGTCGCGCTGCCTGATGGGCTTTTGACGCCGCCTATTGCGCTAGCGCCAATGGCTGGGATCACAGATTTGCCGTTTCGCGAGCTTGTGCTGCGCTTTGGCACGGGCTGGGTCGTATCGGAAATGGTCGCCAGCCAAGAAATGTTGACGTTGAGTAAGAGCAGCCGGGCTAAAGCCGAGCTGGGCTTTGGCGCAGCGCGCAGCGCGGTGCAGCTGGCCGGGCGCGAGCCATATTGGATGGGCGAGGCGGCGCGGATGGCACAAGGCCAAGGGGCAAAGCTGATCGACATTAATATGGGCTGCCCGGCGCGCAAGGTGACCAATGGCTATTCGGGCGCGGCGCTTATGCGCGATCTCGATCTTGCATTGTCGCTGATCGAGGCCGTGATTGAGGCTGTTGATCTGCCAGTGACGCTAAAGTGCAGGCTGGGGTGGGATGAGACCCAGCCCAATGCGCCTGAGCTGGCCCGCAGGGCGCAAGAGGCTGGCATCTGTTTGGTGACGGTGCATGGCCGCACGCGGTGTCAGTTCTATAAGGGTCAGGCCGACTGGGCAGCAATTTCAGCGGTAAAACAAGCGGTTAGTATTCCCGTGATTGCCAATGGCGATATCATAGATACCGGCTCCGCGCGGCAGGCTTTGCAACAATCTGGGGCTGACGGCGTTATGGTCGGGCGCGGGGCGCAGGGCGCGCCGTGGCGGCTGGCGCAGATCAGTGCGGCTTTGTTTGGCACGGCTGCGCCCGATATCCCGCAAGGGGCCGATCTGGCCGATTTGGTGGCCGAACATTACCAAAGCATATTGTCATTCTACGGCGCCAAACACGGGCTGAAAGCCGCTCGCAAACATCTTGGCTGGTATATGGACGGGGCCAAAACCCCGCCTGTTTTGCGCCGCGAAGTCCTGACGGCCAGTGATGCCGCAACCGTCTTGCGGTTGCTGCCAACGGCGATGACCGCGCAAAGCACCACAACAGGAGATGCCGCATGATCGTTGACGCTGCATTATGGAGCTCATTGCCGTTGCCTGCTTTGCTGCTGGATGGCGATGATTTAATTGTAGAGATAAACCCGGCGGCAGAAGGCTTTCTTAACCTGTCCAGCCGGGCGCTGATCGGCGCGCCGGTTTGGGACAAGGTGATGATCGATGTTGCTCTTGAAGAGGCATTCTCAAGAGCACGGTCGCAGCGTTCATCGTTGTTTATCAATGATGTAGATGTAGGCTCCGGCGAGAGAGCTCCCTTGCAATGCAACATTCAAATAGCACCGTTGCAGGGCTCTGACGACCATATGCTCATGCTTATTGCCCCGCGTGAAATCGCCAACCGCATGTCGCAGAGCATATCGAGCGGCAAGGCGGCAAAGTCAGCGATCGGCATGGCTGAGATGCTGGTGCATGAGATCAAAAACCCGCTGGCTGGCATTACCGGTGCGGCGCAATTGCTGTCTATGGAGCTTAGGGGCGATGATCTTGAGCTGACCGATTTGATCGTGGCTGAAAGCCGGCGGATTGTGAAATTGCTCGACCAGGTCGAACAATTTGGCAATTTGCGGCCACCAAACCTGCGGGCTGTTAACATTCATGATGTGCTCGACCGGGCGCACCGCTCTGCGGCTGTGGGCTACGGCGCACATATGAAATTCATTGAAGATTACGACCCGTCTTTGCCGTTGGTTTGGGCCGATAGTGACATGCTGTTGCAGATCTTTCTCAACTTGTTGAAAAACGCCTCTGAAGCCAACCTAGATGGTGGCACCATACGGTTGCGCAGTTTCTATGAAGCCGCTTTACGTGTGACCCGCCCTGATGGTAGCCGCTCACGGCTGCCGGTGCAGATAGAGATCATTGATGATGGCCCCGGCCTGCCGCCCGAGATTGAAACAGATGTGTTTGAACCCTTTGTCTCTGGCCGCGAAAACGGCACCGGGCTGGGGCTGGCGCTGGTGTCCAAACTTATCGCCGATATTGGCGGTTGGGTCTCGGTCGACTCGGTGCCGGGCCGCACTGTTTTTCGTATTTCGTTGCCGCTTTGTCCCCAAGAGACAAGCGACCAAGTTGATGTTTTAACTGGAGTAAACTAATGGACGGAACTGTCTTAGTTGCCGATGATGACCGGACGATCCGCACGGTGCTGACCCAAGCGCTGACCCGCGCTGGTTGCAAAGTTCATGCCACATCATCACTGGTGACGCTGATGCGCTGGGTTGAGGAAGGCAAGGGTGATCTGGTTATTTCAGACGTGGTCATGCCCGACGGTAACGGGCTGGAGCAGCTGCCCAAAATCGCCGCGGCACGGCCCGGCCTGCCGGTTATTGTGATCTCTGCGCAGAACACGATTATGACGGCGATTCAGGCGGCCGAGGCCGATGCCTATGATTATTTGCCAAAACCGTTTGATCTGCCCGATCTGATGAAACGCGCGGCGCGGGCACTGGAAATAAAGCACCGTTTGCCATCGGCGCGCAGCAGATCTGCCCCGCCCGAAGACAGTGACCTGCCGCTGGTTGGCCGCACACCGAGCATGCAGGCGCTTTACCGGCTGGTGGCACGGGTGATGAACACCCAGTTGCCAATTTTGGTAACCGGCGAAAGCGGCACCGGAAAATCGCTGATTGCCCGCGCTATACACGACTTTTCTGACCGGCGTAGTCTGCCCTATATTACCGTCAGCAATGCCGATCTTGACGGGGTTGATGGGCCATCAAGCATTGTTGCCCGCGCCCGTTCTGGCTCACTATTATTCGATGAGATCTGTGATTTCTCATCACAGAACCAAGGCCGGATTGTGCGGCTGCTCGACCAGCTTGGTGAAAACGCACCGCGTGTTATGGCCACGACCCAGATTGACCTGCGCGCGCGGATTGAGGCCGGCACATTTCGTGAAGACCTGTTCTACCGGCTGAGTGGCGTGACCATTGCTGTGCCGTCGCTGCGTGAACGGGTCGATGATATCGCCCTTTTGTCGACGCATTTCTTGCTCAGGGCTGAGCGCGATGGCGGGCCGCGGCGTCAGCTATCGACCACGGCCGCCGAAATGGTGCGCAACTATTTGCGCCAGATTATCCGGGTTTTGGTGCATC
>JAESRD010000184.1 GCA_016764835.1 Paracoccaceae bacterium
CTGCCCGACCCGGAGCGGATATTGGCCAGCTACCCGCACCAGCTCTCTGGCGGCCAGCAACAACGCATTGTCATCGCCATGGCGCTCATGTCGAAACCGTCACTGCTGATCCTCGATGAACCGACCACGGCGCTTGATGTCACTGTCGAGGCGGCGGTGGTTGAGCTTGTCAAAGACCTTGGCCGCAAATACGGCACCTCGATGCTGTTCATCAGCCATAACCTTGGGCTGGTGCTGGAAACATGCGACCGGATTTGCGTGATGTATTCTGGCGAAGCGGTTGAGCGCGGCACGATCAATGACGTGTTCAGCAAAATGCAGCACCCCTATACGCAGGCATTGTTTCGCTCTATCCCGCTGCCCGGCGCTGACAAAAACACGCGGCCTTTGGTGGCCATCCCCGGAAACTTTCCGCTGCCAAATGAGCGGCCAAATGGCTGTAACTTTGGCCCGCGTTGCGACTATTTCGAGGCCGGTATTTGCGATGTTGGCGAGATCCCGATGGGCTTGGCAGGCGAGGCGCATGAAAGCCGCTGTCTGAAATTTGCACAAATCGATTGGCAGGCAGAACCTGAACGGGGCGCGATCAAAGAAAAGGCCGAAATCGGTGAAGTCGTTCTGAAAATGGAAAATCTCAAAAAATATTATGAGGTCTCGGCCAATGCGCTATTTGGCGGCAGCAAGAAGGTTGTCAAAGCCAATGAAACGCTGACTTTCGAGGCCCGCGCCGGCGAAACACTGGCCATTGTCGGCGAAAGTGGCTGTGGCAAAAGTACCTTTGCCAAAGTGCTGATGGGGCTAGAGACCGCCACGGACGGCGAGATACTGCTCGACAATGAGCCGATTGGCGACACTGCCATTGCCAACCGCTCCACCAGCACAATTGCCGATATTCAAATGGTGTTCCAAAACCCGTTTGATACCCTCAACCCGTCGATGAGCGTCGGCCGCCAGATCACCCGTGCGCTTGAAATATTTGACTATGGCGACAATGATGCCGAGCGCCATGAGCGCATGTTAACCCTGCTTGATCTGGTCAAACTGCCGCGTGTCTTTGCCGAGCGGATGCCGCGTCAGTTGTCAGGCGGCCAAAAGCAACGCGTCGGCATTGCCCGCGCCTTTGCTGGTGACGCCCGTATTGTGGTCGCCGATGAGCCGGTCTCGGCGCTTGATGTCTCGGTGCAGGCGGCGGTGACTGACCTGCTGATGGAAATCCAACGCGAGCATCAAACAACGCTGATTTTCATCAGCCATGACCTGAGCATCGTCCGCTATCTATCTGATCGGGTTATGGTAATGTATCTTGGACATGTGGTCGAGTTGGGTACAACAGATCAAGTCTTCTCGCCACCATACCACCCCTACACAGAAGCACTTCTCTGCGCGATCCCGATCGCCGATACCACGATCGAGAAACGCACCGTTGTGCTGTCGGGCGATATACCGTCAGCCATGAACCCGCCGCCGGGCTGTCCGTTCCAAACCCGGTGCAATTGGAAAGACAAAGTCCCCGGTGGGCTCTGTGATACGCAAGTGCCGCCGGTACAGACCTTGCCAAACGGCCACCAGCTCAAATGTCACTTGAGCCAAGAGGTGATGGCACGGATGGAGCCGGTGATCAAAACCGCCGCCGAAAAAACCTAACCCAAAAAGCTAACCCGCGCGGCCAGACCGCCAAGCCGCGCGCTTTGGCCAAGCTCAAACGTGCCGCCATGGGCGCGGGCAATATCGGCGACAATCGCCAGCCCAAGGCCCGCGCCACCGCCACGGTCTTGGTTACGTGCCGGATCAAGCTGCGAAAACGGCCGCAGGGCTTCTTGGCGTCGCTCGGCAGCAATGCCGGGGCCATCATCTTCCACAACCAGCAAGAAACCACTCCCCTGCGGCAGCAACGACACTTCGGCCATGCTGCCATAGCGCAGCGCATTGCCGATCAGATTGTCCAACACCCGGCGCAAAGCCATCGAGCCAAGCTTTATCTCACGCCCCTTTGGCCACTCACACTGCCCCATTGCCGCCGCCTGCCCGCTGCGTTGCGCATCATCCAACACGCTGCGAAGCACCGCGCCGGGGTCGGTCAGCACCATCTCGCCAACCTGCTCACCTCTGGCAAATTCGAGGAACGCATCGGCCATATGTTGCAAATCATCAACATCGCTGAGCATCGGGGCTGCGTCTTCATCATCAAGCAAAGACAGCGCCAAGCGCAGCCGCGTCAGCGGTGTGCGCAGGTCATGGCTGACACCAGACAGCATGATTGTGCGGTTCTGGCTCTGCGCCTCGATCCTGTCGCGCATTTCCAAAAATGCGCGCCCGGCCACCCGCACTTCGGTGGCGCCAGAGGGGCGGTAGGGCAGAATGCGGCCCTTGCCATACGCGGTTGAGGCGGCAGCCATGCGGGCAATGGGCCGCAGTTGCATACGCAAAAACTGATAGGCGATCATGACCATGAATGTGCCAAACACCACAATAAGAACAAGTAGTTGATGCGGGTTTGACGCTGACACACGGGCCCGCGAGAAGCTGACCTTGATGATCCCATGCTTTGTCATTGCCCAAAGTTGAACCCGGCGCCGATCTTCAAAACTGATCGCATCAATCTGTGGCAAAGCCGGGCGCAGGGTTTGAATGACAGCCCGACCAGACAGGTCAAACAACCGCCGAATATCAGCGGCGGGCTGGTCACCAGCCGGCAGCACCACGTCCAATTCAAGCGGGGTGCCCAACTGGCGGGCGACAAACACTGCTTCCTCCAGCGTGGCCGCGCCGTTTACCTCGCTCAGCAAGTGGCGCAGCTCAAGCTGTACGGCCGCTGTCATCTGCTGGGTCACGCCATTATAATGCCGCTGAATGAAGCTAACCGATATGACAAGCTGCATCATTACCACCGGCAAAATGAGTATCAGCGCTGCCCGGCCATAAAGCCCGCGTGGCATGAAGCGTTTGAGCCATTTGAAAAACATGCCTAGAACTAACCAACTCAGCGGCAAAGCGAAAGAGAGCGTCAATGACAGGCAATGATATCCCGGCAATTGGGGTGCCAGAAGTGATGCAACCCGGCGTGGCACGCCTGATCGCCGGCAACGGCTCGCCGATGACATGGTGGGGTACCAACACCTATTTGGTCGGCCAGGCCGAGCTGGCGATCATTGATCCCGGCCCGGATGATGACGCGCAACTGGCGGCGCTCATGGCCGCGTGCAAAGGACGAAAAATCAGCCATATCTTTGTCACCCATGCCCATGTTGACCACTCACCGCTGGCTGCCCGGCTCTCGGCGCAAACCGGCGCACCTGTGCTCGGCTTTGGTGACCCACAAGCCGGGCGCAGTATTGTGATGCAGCGCCTTGCCGCGCGCGGTGTGGGGGGCGGCGGCGAAGGGGTCGATCATGCGTTTGCGCCGACGCAGCTTCTGGCTGATGGCGACTGCATTAGCGGCAATGGCTGGCAGCTGACCGCCCATCACACGCCCGGCCATTTTGGCAACCATATGTGCTTCGCTCTGCCCGACGGTGCGGTGTTCTCAGGTGATCATGTCATGGGCTGGGCCTCATCACTGGTGTCACCGCCTGACGGCGATGTATCTGATTTCATGGCATCTTGTCGCAAACTAGCGGCATTGCAGCCGCGTATTCTGTATCCCGGCCACGGCGCGCCAGTCTTAAAACCGCAAAACAGAATCAGCTGGTTGCTTAAGCACCGCACCGAGCGCGAGGCGCAAATATTGGCCAGCCTCGCCCAAACCCCGCTAACAGCGACAGAAATTACCGCGCAACTATATGGCGACACACCTTGGCGGCTGCGCGGCGCGGCGCAGCGCAATGTTTTCGCCCATTTGGTTGACCTTTGCGCCCGTAATCTGGTGGCCAGCCTCGGCGAAGTTGAGCCTTCAGAAAAATATCGGCTCCGATAGCAGATTTTGTGCCAAAGCCTCTGGACGGGCAGCAATGCCATTGCTATACGGCCCATCGGTGATCCGGCGTAGCTCAGCGGTAGAGCAGTTGACTGTTAATCAATTTGTCGTAGGTTCGATCCCTACCGCCGGAGCCAAAGATTTCAAGGGGCTAGTGAGCGATCACTGGTCCCTTTTTCTATGAGTTTTCGGCCTCGCGTGGTTCAACCCGCAGCCAGATTCCATCTTTTGCCCGCACAGTCAGATGCGCCACGGGCACCGGCACTTTGCCCGCTACGGGGGTAAACCTGTATTTGCCAACCAGCATCGCCAGCAGCAGCACCCCTTCGGCCATGGCAAAGCTGGCCCCGGTACACACGCGCGGCCCGGCCGAGAATGGCATATAGGCCTTGCGCGCCGATGCTTTGCCCTCAGCGCTCTGCCAGCGCGCCGGGTCAAACGCATCAGGGTTGTCCCAAAGCCGCTCGTGACGGTGCTGATGCCAAGGTGAGAGCACAATTTGCGCGCCGGGCATAACCTTGCGTTTGCGGAACGTCTCATCCTTGGTTGCCTCACGCACCATCATCGGCACCGGCGGATAAAGCCGCAGCGCTTCGCGAAACACATCGCGCGTGTGGCGCAGCTTGGACAGGCCAGAGAACGTGCCGCTAAATTGCGCGGCCTCGGCGGCAACCTTGTCTTGCCATTCAGGCGCTGCGGCCAGCAGATACAATGTCCACGCCAGAGCCGAGGCGCTGGTCTCATGCCCGGCCAAGAAAAAGATAGCCACTTGGTCGACCATTTCTTGCGGCGTCAGCAGATCACCCGAGACCGGGTCTTTTGTGGTCATAATCTTGGTCGCCAAATCATCTGGCGCAGTGCCTGCAGCGATCTGCGCCGCGCGGTCTTCCGTCAGCTGGCTAATAAGCAGGCGGATCGATTTGGCCGAGGCCTTGGTTTGGCCAGAGAAGAACCGCGGCATCCAGCGCGGGCCGGGAATAAAGGCTGCGAGATTGAGAATAGGCTGGCTGCGCTGATAGGTGCGAAATTCGGTAAAAACTTGGCCCGCAATTTCGTGCTCGATCGGGATAGAGAACAGCGTGCGAAAGATGACATCGGCCGCCGCATGGCTGGCCTCGGCCTCAATTTCAATCTCACCATTAACCTGTTCCAGCCTAATGGCTGCTGCCTTGGCCGCGTCGAGCATTGCCGGAAAAGCATCTTTGATCCGCCCGCCTTCAAAAGCCGGGTCAATGATCCGGCGCTGGCGTTTCCAAACCTCGCCATTGGTCAAAAATACCGAATTGCCGAGCAAGGGCCGCAAGCCCGCGCCAATGCGCTCTGATTTAGGAAAATCATCGGGCCGGGTTTTGAGTACCAGCGTCGTCAGCTCGGGGTCATTGATCATAAACGACTTAAAGAACGGCGTGCTGAATTCGGCCATCCAAGCCTTGTAAAGCTTGGCCGGTTGCGCTGACAAAATATCGTGGCGAAACAGTTTGAGGTAGCGCCAGAGCGAGACTTTCTCAGGCCGGGGCGCTGGTTTTGGCGGGATCAACATGGGCCGATTATGGGGCCACAGAAGTGTATTTGGAAGCCTGCACATCTATGCGGCTTTGCGACGGGGCGCGGTCTTTGTAGCGCTGCGCGAGCGTGTGTGGCCCGGCGGTGATTTGGAAATAGTCATAGTCGCCGGGGCGGTCAAAGGCGCAAAGATACTGAAAATGCAGCCTAAAGAACCGCCAACGCAGGGCTTTCCAACGTTCAGGGCTGAGCGTTTGGGTGAACGCGGCGGAGACGACCAGTGGGCCGGTCGGCTGGGCCGGTTGCACCCCAGATACGGCTACAGGATCGCAAAGGGCAAAGGCGCAGCCATC
>JAESRD010000185.1 GCA_016764835.1 Paracoccaceae bacterium
GCGCATTTGGAAGCGAAGTGCCTAGCACGACAGGGCGAGACATTGCGCGGTTATGACAAAACCATTGGTGAGCGTTTAATCTCGGACTTGGATGCTCTGATGGGATTGCCTGTCGCAGAGTATGAAGCCTGCGATCACGTCAGCACACGCGCCACGTCGATCTCGATGGTGCGCTATCGGCAGCAATGATTATTCGGTTCCGGTGGCCTATGCCCACCATAATGTCCATGTGCGCGGCTTTGTGCATGAGGGTGTTATCGGTTGTGGCAACGAGGTGATTGCGCGGCACCAGCGGTCCTACGCAAAAACGGATATGATCTTTGACCCATTGCACTTTTTGCCTCTGTTTGAGCAAAAGGTTGGGGCCTTGGATCAGGCCACGCCGCTGCAAGGTTGGAATTTACCGGCCGCCTTCGCGGCCCTGCATCGCTTGCTAGACGTCAGAATGGGCAAGCGCGGCTCTGTGAGATGGAGCTGATTGAACGACGCATCAAGGCTGCCAAGTTCCTCAGCACCAAAAGCTTGGACAGCTTTAACTTCAAGATTATGCCCAACTTGAACAAACCGCTGACAATGGAGCTGGCACGTTGTGATTACGTGGATCGCCACCAGAACATCATCGCACTGGGACCGTCGGGCACAGGCAAAACACATATCGCTTTGGGGCTTGGTCTGGCGGCGGGCCACAAAGGGCTGAAGGTGCGCTTCACAACGGCGGCAGCGATGGTGCATGACCTGATTGAAGCGCAAGATGCGCGAAGGTTGCAGCGCATGCAAAAGCAACTGACAAGCCAGAACCTGTTGATCATCGACGAACTGGGCTTCGTACCGCTTAGCAAGTCTGGCGCGGGATTACTCTTCGAGGTCATATCTCAATGCTATGAGCGCGGATCCATCATCATCACATCAAATCTGCCCTGCGATGAATGGACTGAAGTGTTTGGACCGGAAAGGTTGACCGGCGCGTTGCTGGACCGACTAGCCCATTACGTCCACATTCTTGAGATGAACGGCGAAAGCTATCGGCTCAAACACAGCCGCAAAGCCAGACAGTAATCCAAAAACTCAGACCAGAACAATGTTGGCCAACTGGCCAACATGCGTTTTGGCACGCGTTAGCTAGATGACAAGCACTCGCGCAAAAGCGCCAAAACACATCAACCGAAGTGGCCCCTTTTTACACCGCGATTGACAGGCACCCTGTTGAAAGGTTGCTTGGCCAGTCTGGCCTACCCGAAAACAGGAGAGTAAACATGAGTGTCTTTCTGATCGCAGATATCAAAACCACGGATGATGGATGGGTTCTCGAATACGCAGCGAACGTTCACAAACTTGTCGAAAAGCACGAAGGCCGATACCTGTCTCGGAGCGGGAATATCGAGACTCTTGAAGGCAACGCGAAAGACAGCAGGCTGATAGCAATTCTTGAATTCCCGACACGGGCAGCGCTCGATGGTTTTATCGCTGACCCTGATTATGCACCATATGGTCAAGCCCGCCAGTCGGGAAGTATCTCAAACTTCTATGTCATTGATGACACGGACATCACAAGTACTTTCCCTTATCTGAAGGCAGGCTGACCCTTATCTGAAGGCAGGCTGACCCTTATCTGAAGGCAGGCCGACCAATACTGAGTGGATCGGGCAATGGTTAGCCCGGTCCATTTCTGACCCATGTTTTGGTTGGGCCAAACCAGAACCCTTGTCGCAGACAAGCTATTCCGAACGGTTTTACCCGCAGTAGACGGTAATGACATTTTACATTCAACAGGTGTCCTGCGGAAAATTTTACAAAATAACTCAATAAAAACAGTGCCAAACTTGGGGTTTCAAATCCGTTCTACAGGAGTTTGGTCGCCGTGTAGCGCAAAGAGTTGATATCCACCGGTGCAATCGATGAGACCGCTCGACGTCAAAGCCGGACTAAAAATCCAAGGGCGGGCTGCGCTTGGGGGTGCTGGGCTTACTTGCCAACCGCCTGCAAGCTTTGCCCTATCTCCAACATATGGCGCATACCGGTGCCACAACAGCCGCCCAATACAGTGAGATGCGGATATTTTCGGGCAAGCCGAGCCAGTTGCGCGCCAAGTGCAACAGGGTCGCCATCATCCAACTGGGTTGCATTGTCCAATTCGGCATGGCTGCAACGCGATGCATTGACCACCGCCCCTTTTATACGTTGCCCCCATGGCGCATTTGACAGCTGAGCAGCGAAGTGATCGGCATGGGCACAGTTGACCATATAGTAGCTGACATAATCGGCCGTCGCGGCATCGACCGCCAAAATGGCCTGTCGCAATTCCGTCCCGTCAGGTAGCCTGCCATCAGTCTCAACCGTAAACGAAATAACCACAGGCAGGGCCTGCCGCTGCGCCGCGCGGGCAATGCCGGTGGCTTCATCCACATAGGCAAGGGTGAAGGCGCTAACAAAGTCGCAGTCGGTCAGGGCAAAGCTTGCCATTTGGACGCTGTGATAGGCCTCGGCTTCGCGCGCATTCATCAATGTCGACGGCGCATAAGCATCGCATCGGGGGCCAACATTTGCGCTGAGTAAGGTTTGTGGCGCGCCCGCGCTTTCCCGTATATCAGCAACCAGCTTAACCGCCGCAATGTTGAGCCCGCGCAGGCTCTGCTCGGCATAGCCCAGCGCCGCGGCCCTATCTTTATTTGCCACCCAAGTTGGCGCCTCAAGAATCACCGCATGCCCGGTCTGCTGCCCCACCGCAATAAGGTCGCGGTAATAGCCGCGTAGCCTTTCGCAACCCGCCTCGGTTTCCAGCAGTGGAAATGTAGCAAAGCCGGGCAGATCAATGCCTTGAGTAAAGATAAGATCGGTTTCCATGCCTGTATAGGTCAGCATTGTTTGGCCGTTCAGTTGCGGCAGCGGGTTTTGGCGTGGCATATGCATGTCCTTTTGCCCGGTGGGCTGTGGGCGGCTTTGGTGAGCCAACAGTTCCAACCTTGCTGCCGTGATGTCAAATGAGCGCTTTGCATAAGCGGCAGGCGGCGTCGTCAATTTCGCCCAAAACCAGCCCAGCGCTCCTCAACGCTAAAGGGCGCAGGGTATCAGCCCCGCGCCCTTTAAAGAATGTGGTGCTTTCAGCCCGCTTAGCCGACAAGGCGCTCTGGGTTAAACCGCGTATCATCGGCCACTGAGAACCGACCAGACCGGACTTTCAAAATCCGCCCTTCACGCAACAATGTGCCAAAGGTCCGCAGCCCGTCTTCGCGAGAAAAACCTTCCGGGGCCATTTCGCCGACTTTGCGCATCAGCTGTGGCCGCGAGAAATCTTCGATCCCCTCGACGAATGAAGTATAGGCCGCTGCGGCTTCCAGCAGGTCTGGCAGGCCATTCGCACCCATTTGCTCGGCAAATTTGGCAAATCCGGTCGCAGCTTTATGCGGCGCCTCTGCTTGCCCCGTTATGGCATCTGCCTGCACGGCAGGCGCGGCGGGCGCATCTTCAACCCGAACACGGCGTGGACGGACAGGCCCGGCTGGGCGCGATCTGTCAGCTGCTGCTGTGCGCTCCGCCGGCGTTGGCTGTGGCAGATCTACCCGCTGCGACGCCACCAGCTTGAGCGGCGATGGGCGCGGACGCTCGGAGCGGACTTCTGCTGCCGGGCGCGGCGCGCGACGCGGGCGTACGACCTGATCAAGATCTTCGCGGAAAGCCTCTTCGGCCCCTTCGCGGTTTGGTTTGGCCTCGCCCATCCGGCGCGCAGCTTCTGTGGCGGCAACAGCGGCTTTTAGTTGCGCTATTGCATCACGGCGGCGGCTGCTTTCGGGGTTGGCCAGTTCAGCATCTGCCTGGCTCATCATCCGGTTCATGGCTTCATCAGCATCGGGTTCGCCATCAAGAATGGCGCGGCCTTGGGTTGTCGTATCGGCCAGCTCTTCTGCTGCCTCAGCTGTTTGGGCGGCAAGATCAGCGGCTTGCTCTTCGGCATTTGCGAGATCATCAGCGGCGTCGCTAATGTCGCCCTCTTCGGCGGCTTGCTTTACGGTTTCTTCGTCGTCCTGCTTATGTGCGGCGATAAGTGCCGCCGCTTCATCAAGATCTTCAAAATCGTCGGCATTGTCTTCTGCGCCAAAACTGTCTTCTGCGCCGAAATCGTCATCCTCCTCTTGCGTATCAAAGAAGGATACACTTTGCGACATGTCCTCGGCCTCATCCTCATTTGCCATTAGCGCGCTGATCGCGCCGGACGCACTGTCGCTTGCCGCATCGGCTCTGTCGTTATGCGCGTCATCCGCAATGTGTGACAGCGCCTCGACAGCGGCCAAAGCATCATTGCTCGCAGCGTTCATCTCGTTTTCGACAGCGGCCAATTCGTTGAGCAGATCGGCTTCATCATCAGCCGACAGCGTCGGGCTATCATCGGCCAACAGGTTAAAGCCGTCATTGTCGCTGGTGTCTTCGAACCCGTCCAGTTCAGCCAGCTCAGCAAGTTCAGCTGCATCTACGTCATCATCGCCAAAGCCCAATTCGTCGTCCAAACCCAGATCATCGTCCAAGCCTAGTTCGGCTTCATCGCCGTCGTCTGTACCTTGGCCCAAAAGCGCCGCAGCAACCGCAGCCGATGCCGCAGCACCAGCAATCGCGGGGGCATTAAGACCGGTCGCGTCGGCGGCGTTCTCTTCAGCTTGCGGCGTATCAACAGCCACATCTTCAACAAATTGAGCGTCACGACGCATCCGAACAACCCGTGCCCGGACCGGCACAACAGGGCCAACGCGGGCCTTGGTATCATCCAAAGCTTCACTGACAGGTGCCTCAGCCTCACTAACCGAAGCCTGATCAACAACAGTTGAGTCAACCTCAGGCACAGTTTCTACTGGCGTCTCGCCCCAAACCTCATTGGTCTCTTCGCTATGTGTCGCCTGCAAATCAGCTGCCGCCGTATCGGCCGCAATCGCGTCCAACATTGCAGCGATATCGCTATCGGCTTGCTCGGTTGCGTCGGCAGAAACATTGTCAGCTGATTCAGCGCCACTATCAGCCGGATCAGTTATATCCTCAAAACCATCTTGCGCGGCGTGGCTCAAATCATCTGGCTTATCAGTGTCACTGGACTGGCCGACTGCATCCAGAAGCTCAGATACCTCATCTGCGGCCGTGTCTTGTGCGCTGGCCTCGGCCACCTCATCGCTTGCATCATCTTGGCCTACCAAATGGGCAAGACCCAGGGCCGCGGCAGTGGCCGCTGCCGCGCTGGCACCAACCAAAGTCGAAGCCGTTGCATCCTCATCGGCCGCGTCAGCGACCGGCACATCTACGCTCTCGTCTATTTCGACTACGGCCTGCGCATGAGCGGCCTGTGCGTGAGCGGCCTCGTCCGCAACAACCGCCTCGGAGACGGCAGGCTCTTCAACTTGCGGTGCGTCTGCTGTCGTCGCATCATCTGTCAGTTCTTCAACCACCAGTTCGGCAGGCTCATCAGCAACAGTCTTTTCAACAGCGGCCTTGTCTACACTTGCCTTGTCTACATTGGCCTCGCCAACAACCGCACGAATGCGGTCCAACTTGGCAGCCACGCTTGTCGGACCAACCGCTGGCATATCGCCAGCAGGCAAGATCTCTGCGGTTTGAATTTCGCCTTCAAGGACTTCATCAGCCCGCGCCGTATCCACTTCAGTAAACAGCGCAGCGGCGGGTTGCATTGCCGGTGGCATGGCAAGCTCGGCCTCTTGAATACTTTCCTCAGCGCCCCCACCAGCAGCCACCTCATCAAGCGTCTCTATAGGTGCGGCATCAATTGTGGTATCTTCAATCTCGGTGTTATCAGCAGCATGATTGGCCGCCGCTGGCAGCGCAGAACCGGCGCGCAGAACGATGCCGCCCGCGTCAGCCCGTACTTCAACCCGGCGCGACACTTCGCGTTCCGCAATCCGTGCCAGCATCTCAGCGTCGGGCACAGGGGGCTCCGCGCCAAAGTACCGATCATCCGAAGCCAGATCGCGGAAATATTCCGCAATCGCCTTCATTGTATCAAAAGAGTCGTCAAACCCTTCAAGGGTACAGGAGAATGTCCCATAAGAGACCGTAAGTATCTTGCTTGACCCAACCATGTGTTTGCTCGCTTCTTATCTACGTCCCGGCAAAAGCCTATTTACCATGGATTGCTTCCAAAACCGGAACAGCATGTAGGTGCATAACGTATGTTTTCAGGACCATTTAATGGCAAAACCAGAATCAAATCGACAAAATAAGGCAAATTTGTCTTATAGTGCTGTGCAACCGATCATTTGTAATCAGCCTGTGCTGCTGGTCGGCGGTGCCCCTATACCTGATTCTGTATGGAATAGCACACAAGGTATAGCCACAAGGGTTGTTGCCGCAGATGGCGGCGCTGACAGGGCACTGACCGCAGGCCGCCTGCCCGAGGCCGTGTTTGGCGATATGGATAGTATATCAGCCGCAACCCGAAAGCAGCTGCGTGCCATAATTGCGCCCATTGCCGAGCAGGACACGACAGATTTTGATAAAGCGTTGCGCCATGTTGAAGCGCCGCTTGTGCTGGCGCTCGGTGTGGCGGGCGGGCGGCAAGACCACCATTTGGCGGCCTTGCATGTGCTTTTGCGGGCGGCAAACAAGCGGGTCGTGATGCTGAGCGACCAGAGCATCTGCTATCTTTGCCCGCCCGAGCTGGCGCTTAGCCCGGCGCCGGGCAGTGTCTTTTCACTGTTTCCAATGGGGCCGGTTGGCGTGCAAAGCACCGGGTTGCGCTGGCCAACAGACGGGCTTGCCTTCGCCCCCGGCCGCATCATTGGCACTTCAAACGCCGCCCTCGGCCCGGTTTATCTGCGCGCAGATGCGCCAGTGATGTTGGTGATACAACCGTTGTCAGAGCTGGTTGATGCCGCCCGCGCCCTGCGCAGCTGCCCGCATAATTGGCCAGTTTAGGCGAGTTTTGCTGCGGCCTTGGCCAGCCTATGTTCGCGCATGATGATATAGAGCCCAGCGCAAACCGTGACCATGATGCCAACCGCCGCCAGACCATCGGGCAGGTCACTAAAGATCAGCCAGCCAAAGAAAGTGGCAATCGGGATCTCTATATATTGCATTGGTGCCAGCGTCGCCGAGGGCGCAAAGCGCAGCGACCATGTCATCAGCAGATGGGCGCAAGTGCCAATCAGCCCAAGCGCCAGCAGCAGCCCGCCGGTGGTCAGATCAACGCTGCGGACTTCTAATGCCTGCGGCAAGAACCCAAAAGTATACGCCGCCAGCAACACCGGCAAGATGATCAGACAGGCCAAGAGCCCGCTCACCGCCTGCAACTCAACCGCGCCAATCTCTTTGGCCACAGACCGGGTCGCGAGAATAAACACCGCAAAGATCAGCGCGCCAAGCAAGGGCAGCAGGGCGTAATATCCGGCCTCGACCAAGTTGGGTTGGATCACCAGCAGCGTGCCAATAAAGCCGACCAGGCAGGCGATGATCCGATGTGGCCCGATGGTCTCCCCCAGCACCAGCCAGCCCAAGAACAACATCATAAACGGCAGCACAAAGGCGATAGCAATGGCATCAGCTACTGGCAAATGTTGCAAAGCCACGAAC
>JAESRD010000186.1 GCA_016764835.1 Paracoccaceae bacterium
CGGCGGTTATGCGCAAAGCCTGCAAGGATGGCCAAAGTCGTGTCAGGATCAAACTTATAGGTCGGGTCCAGCTCCGGCACACGCTCAGAGCTTTCGGCAAAAGCTTTCACTGCCATGTCGGTTTCAACACCAAAGACATCGCGCACCGACACGTCTTCTGTTGGCTTGCTATCAATATCTACCATTTCATGGGCCATGAATTGTCCTTTCTTACCCGATGCTTAACATATGTGCAGCATGGCTTGCGCCGCTGCCGACCCCGTGGGGCGCACATAAAGCAAGAGAATTTAGCCTGTTTCAGCCATCTAGTGGCGCAAAAAAACATGAGGTGCAAGCGCAAGCAGCGGCATGCAAGCTTGCGTTTTTGTGCTAGGGGCGCATGGTTGATACGGCAAGCTCTGTAGAGCAAGGCCGATAGGGGTGAAGGTGAGGACATAATGTTTGGCCGCAAAGGCTGGCCTCGTGCCAAGCAAACAGGGCGTGCTGGCGATCTGGGGCGCGCCAGCACGGCCGATTTTGACCCGCAGCGCAATGATTTTGGTACCATGATCCGCAAAGCGGGCGAGGGCGACCGGCAGGCGTTTAGCGCCCTTTACAATGCCACATCTGGCCAAGCATTTGGCGCGATCGAGCGGCTTTTGGCGCATAGTAACCCCGATGCTGCGGGCCACGCACTCCAACAAACCTATGCAGCTGTCTGGCAATTGGCGAACCGGTTTGAGCAGAGCGGTCTCTCGCCGCTGACATGGATTTTGACTTTGGCCAAGAGCAGTGCCGTGCGCTATAGCGGCCAATCTGCGCCGCCCATAGCAGTGCCAAACACGCCTGACCTTTTGGCCGAAGCCAGCCAGCTTGAGCAGCTTTGGCCCGAATACGGGCTGTCGGAGGCCCGGCGCGGCGACCAAAATGCGCGGCTATTGCGCGGGCTTGATCAGCTTGACCCTGACCGCGCCGACGCTTTGGCCCTCGCCTATCTGAGCGGCCAAAACTACGATGATATTGCCCAGACCCGTGGCATAAAACTAGATCAGGTGCGCGCATGGTTGCGGGTCGGCATCGTTCGGCTCGACCCGTTTCTGGGCGCGCAGGACGGCAATGGGCTGGAAGAGGGTGGGCCGGTTAGCAAGGGGCCTGAGAGCAATGGTCAGGTCAATATGACAGAGCCAAGCCAAGCCGGGATCGACCAAGAAGTGGCCTGTATCAGCGCTGAATATGCGCTGGGGCTTCTCACCCCAACAGAAGAGCATGCCTTTGAAAAAGCCATAGAATATGACATAGGCTTGCGGCAAAACTATGCGCGCTGGGCGCAAAGCTTCGCCGGAATTCTCGCCATAATTGAACCACAGCAACCGCCGGTCTTGGCACGATCAGAGCTGATGTCGGCATTGTTCCCCGATGAAAAACTGAGCCTGTTGCAACGGCTGGGCGTGGTTCCGGCGATGCTCGGCGGGCTGGCCGCGGCTTTGTTGGTGCTCGGTGTTGCTGATCTTGAAGTGCCGGGTTGGGTGCCCAGCACGGGCCTTGATTCTGGCTCGGAAATTGGGGCTGACGCTGAGGCCGCCGCCACGACACAAACCCAGCTGAGCGCTCAAATATTTGCCGAAGCGAGCGGCGCACTCTTTGCGGTGCAGGTCAGCGGGCAGGGCCACTTAGTGCTGACCGCCCAAAGCAATGCCCCGGCGCAGGCCGAAATGCTGAGCCTCTGGCTGGTGCCGCTTACCGGTGATGCCCTGCGCCTTGGCGCGGTACAGCTTGGCGAAGATGCAGATTTTACGACCGATGCGGCACTGCTTGCGCCCGGCGCCCTGTTGATATTGCGCCAGCCGGGGCCAGATGGCGCCCAGTCGGCTGAGCAGACCGGCCAAAACATGGTCGCATCTGGGCTGTTGCAATAGCCAAACACCGCGTGCCAGCGAAGAAACACATCACCGCCATATCTGCGCCACGCCGCCCCGCCACACCAACCAGTAACAACAAACTTGGGGAAGTTAGCGTTGCTGAATTACATACGTGGATTCCTACAGAATCGCGGAGAACGAAGATTTGCGGCGGCGGTGCTTTGCGTCGCGCTGATCGGCGGGCTGATCGCGTTTCGAGCCTCTGTCCATCTGGGCGGCGGTGCCTATTTTCCGATCTCTAGCTATGATGCTTGGGTGATGTGCTCTGGCGTGATTGGCGCGCCGAGCGGCATGTTGCTGGCCCGGCGACATTTCGGCCATCGCGGCCGCCACGGCGCTTTGCGTGCTGTATTCGGCGCCACACTGGCCACGCTCTTTGCTGCCATCATCTGCGGCTCATTAGCGCTGCCGCTTTACGGCACAATGTTTGGCCCCTTCACCATGATCATCGTACTGGCCGGTGCGCCGCTGCTCGGGTTGGTCTGGCTGTTTGGCTTGGTTTACATCCACTTTGCCGCCACACATTTACGCACCGAGCGCGACAGCATCTTTTCGCCGCAGCCCTCAGACGTGCTCTTGCCCAAATAGCCGCGCGCTTAGGCGTCTTTCTCACGAAAGTTGCGGCTGGTCTTGACCTGATCCCATGCCCAAACAACCTCTGACAGCTGCTCTTCTTGCGACCGGTCACCGCCGTTCATGTCAGGGTGCAACACTTTTATAAGCGCTTTATAGGCTTTACGGATCTCTTGTTTTGAAGCGGTTGGTTTCACTTCCAAGATCTCAATCGCGCGCCGCTCAGTTGGCGGCAAACGTCGGCCACCGTTTTCCTTGGCGTTCTTGCCGGGGTTGCGCGTGGCATTATCGCCCAGCACCTGATGCGGGTCATCAACGCCCAGCCGCTCCCAGGCGCGCTGCTCGTCGGTCTTTTTGCTAAAGGGTTTGGTCTCGCGCTCCCACACCCTGTCTTTATCAACCTGCTCGGAGAGCTCTTCTTCGGTCGCGCCGTCAAAGAAGTTCCACTTCAGATTATAGGCGCGCACATGGTCTTTGCAGAACCAAAAGAACTCTTCCAAAGAGTCCGGGCTTTTGGGCGCGCGGTATTTGCCCGATTCGGCGCAACCGGCATGGTCGCAGCCACGCTTTGATGTTTCTGATGCGCCTGACATGCCCCTGCGACCACGGGGATTTTTCTTCTTTGAAGAAGAAACCGACATATCAAAACCAAATGGATCATTCTTTGCCATGGAACTGCTTTACCTTTCCGACTCGGACGAGAGAGTTTAAGCCGAACAGAGCCAGAGTGAAGGGGGGGTAAGTGAAAATAATGAGCCTTGAGCAAGAAATGCACGATTTATTGCAGGTGGCGTTCGCGCCACAGGCCTTAACCATCATAAATGAGAGCGCACAACATCATGGTCATGCCGGTGATGATGGCACGGGTGAGAGCCATTGGCGGGTGGTTATCGCGGCTGCGGCCTTTGAACCAATGAGTAGGTTGGCGCGGCACCGCGCCGTGCATGCCGCTTTGGGCAAGCCGATCATTGGCCGCATACACGCATTGGCGCTCGAAATAAGCGCGCCAAATACGTGATACTTGGGTGACCCGCGCGCCGCTACTGGGCGGCGAGGCGGGCACCTTCGCGGGCTTTTGGCAAAATAGGCGCGGTCGTATTGCGGCTGTTTTGCTGGCCCGGCCGGGTGAGCGTGTCGGCTATTGCGCTGGGGGCGAGCTCTTCGTCTTGTGTGCCGGCTTGCAAATCTACCGGCTCTAAGGGCTGATCAAGCATGCTGTCTTGCGCTAAAGGCAGGAGCGGCGCAGGCACTGGTTCTGCGGCCTCAGCCTCGACAATGCGCCGAAACACCAACATATTTTGAAAAACAGTCGCCCGGCCGGTGAGCCCTTGGCGTTCATCGACGGGCAGGGTGTCAGTGCGCTGATATTCCCAGCCCTTCGCCCCCATCTCGTTCATCAGCAGCTCAAGCGCATGCGCAAAACGCGCCTCGCCGGTATTCACACCCTTGGCCTTTTGGCCGCGCCGTGGCGCAGGTAACACGCGATATTCGTACTTTATCATTGCAGAAATTCCATTAAACCCCACCCAAGTTTACCGGACCAGAGGCTAAGCGCCAAGCTCTTTGCGCCGGTTTTGCGCGCCAGCGTGCTGGCGCAGCAACAGCACTCATCTTGGCAGAGCGGCAAATGTTGCCGACCCCAGCTTGGATCAGCAGCATTCAGCGTGGCGCATTTGCCACGAATCGTAAAAAGCGGCGGCGATTTATAGCCCCAACTTTTCCTTAACGATCTGATTAACAGCACCCGGATTGGCCTTGCCCCCGGTCGCCTTCATCACTTGGCCGACAAACCAACCAGCTAGCTTTGGGTTCAGCTTGGCTTTTTCCACCTGCGCCGGGTTGTCATTGATCACGGTCATCACGGCGGCTTCAATCGCGCCAGTATCCGTCACCTGTTTCATGCCGCGCTCGGCAACAATCTGCACCGGATCACCGCCCTCAACATAAACAATCTCCAGCAGTTCTTTGCCGATCTTGCCAGAGATGTCGCCCGATGAGATCAGCCCAACAATAGCGCCAAGCTGGGCCGGTTTGACCGGGCAATTTGTAATGTCGAGATCGTCCTTCTTTAGCCGTCCAAACAGCTCATTGATCACCCAGTTTGCCGCCAGCTTACCGTCGCGCCCTTCGGCTACTTCTTCAAAATAGGCTGCACTTTCAGTCTCGGCTGTCAGCACAGAGGCATCATAATCATTAAGGCCAAAGTCTTTGATAAATCTTGCTTTTTTGGCGTCTGGCAGCTCTGGCAAGTTGGCCGCAATCTCGTCAACCCATGCCTGTTCTATCACCAATGGCAAAAGATCAGGGTCAGGGAAATAGCGGTAATCATGCGCCTCTTCTTTAGAGCGCATCGAGCGGGTCTCGTTCTTGTCAGGGTCATAAAGCCGGGTCTCTTGGCTAATGCTGCCGCCATCTTCCAAAATGCCGATCTGGCGTTTGGCCTCACAGTCGATCGCCGCCTGAATGAAGCGCAATGAGTTCATGTTCTTGATCTCACAGCGCGTGCCCAGATCATCAAAATCTTGGCTTGCCTGATAGCGCTCATAATCGCCCGGTCGGCAGACCGAGACATTGACATCAGCCCGCATATTGCCGTTTTGCATATTGCCGTCACAGGTCCCGAGGTAGCGCAATATCTGGCGCAGTTTGGCGACAAAGGCAGCGGCCTCTGCTGGCCCCCGAATATCGGGGCGCGAGACGATCTCCATCAGCGCCACACCGGTGCGGTTCAGGTCAACAAATGACATTGTCGGGTCCATATCATGGATCGATTTACCGGCATCTTGCTCCAGATGAATGCGCTCGATCCGCACCAGCCGCGCCGTGCCATCGCCCATTTCAACAAGAACTTCGCCCTCGCCAATGATAGGGTGGTAAAGCTGGCTGATCTGATAGCCCTGCGCGATTTCTTGCGCCCGTTGCCGGCGTTTGCCTTTCATATGCGGGTCGCCCTCA
>JAESRD010000187.1 GCA_016764835.1 Paracoccaceae bacterium
GCATGATAAAGCGCACGCTCGCCACCAGACAGCGTGCGCGGCACGGCGTGGTTGATAACCTCGCCCAACCGGTAATCTTCATAGAAACGCCCAGCTGTCGTTTTGCTCATTGTTGGCCCAGCTTCATATCGCCTTGATACGGTGCATCAATCACTTTGGTCACCGCTTGCCCGCAGCGCATGGTGCCATTTGCGGCGTCATAGGCATATTGCGGGTCGCCGTAGAGCGTCCAGCCAGCGGCAAGTGCTGCTGAAACTTTGTGACAAAAGTCTGACGTGTCATCTTCGCTCAAAAATCGGTAAATCACAGTCAGTAAGTTCCCAAAAACGGGCTATGCCCTGTCCAAAAATGGATGCCCGCGGCGACAACAAAGATCACCAAAGTGATCGCCACATTCGGCAGATCGCCGCGCAGACTACCCGGCGCAGGCCGCTGCCAGGCGCCCTCGGCCCGGCTGATCAGCCGCATGGTCATCACCGCCCACAGCGCCATTGAGCCAAACAGAATGAGCGAGGCCAGGTCGCCATTGACCAGCAGATGCGCCAGCGCGAATATGAGTGTGCCAAGCAACATTGGGTGGCGCAGCTTGTCAGAAAGCATGCCCTTGCCCGCGCCAACGCCCATCAGGAACACGGCAGCCAACATCAACAAATTGTTGAGATGGCCAATGCCAGCAACCGGGGCGTAAAGCGGCACAACAGCGGCGGCGCGAAAGCCAACAACCATGCAAACAATTGAAATAAAGAGGATAACGGCAACCAGCCCCTTGCCACGATCGCCAAGGCTGGCGCGCATTTCGGGGGCGAGCCGTTTAAACAAATGCGCCGCCCACCACAAAAACACGCCAAAGATCAACAATGCCATCAGCTTTCCTTCATTGCTATTGCTGCCGCCTTTTGCAAAATCGTCTTTGCGGTTGCGACATGCAGGTTTTCAACGATCGAGCCGTTGAGCACGGCAATTCCCTGCCCGTTGGCCCGTGCATCGTCATAGGCCGCGATCTGTTGGCGGGCAAGTTCCAGCTCGGCGGGCGATGGCGCGAAAACAGTGTTGGCGGTCTCTATCTGGCCGGGATGGATCAGTGTTTTGCCATCATAACCCATGGCCCGACCCTCTTCGCATTCGGCCTTTAGCCCATCAAGGTCGCGGTAGGCATTATAGACACCGTCGAGCGCCACAACACCGTGGGCGCGGGCCGCCATAAGGCTGACTTGGAGCGCATATTGCAGCGGTGCGCGGCCGGGTGCAGCCCCCAGCTCTTTGGCCAAATCATTGGTCCCCAGCACCAACCCGACCACGGCCGGATGTGCTGCGATCTGCGCGGCGTTGAGCACGCCAACCGGGGTCTCGACCATGGCCCAGAGCGGCAGACCGGGGGCGAGTGCGGCCAGCGCGTCAATATCTTGCGGGCCGTTTACCTTGGGCAAGAGCGCGCCGTCAGGGGCCATGGCCCCTAAAGCGGCGGCGTCATCCGGCCCCCATGCGCTATCCAGCGCGTTAATGCGTACAATCCGCTGCCGGTTGCCGTAACCGCCCTGCGCCAAAGCTGCGGCCAAATCTTGCCGGGCTGCCGCCTTTTGGTCTGGTGCGACCGCATCTTCGAGATCAAAGATAATAAGGTCGCAGCCTAGGTTTCTTGCTTTGTCCAATGCCCGCGCATTGGAAGCTGGCAGATAGAGCGCCGAGCGGTTGGGCTGTGATCTCGATATCTGCATCATGTGTCCTCGCAATATTATTGCGCAATTGATGCGCATATATTTCCAGATATTGCAATAGCCCCACGCGCAGGCCCAAGCCCAGCGCAACGAACGCTAAGTTAACCAGATTTTGGCAGCTCTTGCCGCAGGATAAGCCCCACAAAACCAACATAAGCCATGCCGAGCAGACAGGACCGCCAGAAGGCGGGTGTTCGGCCATTCGCAATTCATTGCACATGTTGCTGCTTGCTGGCTCTGCCGCTGCGGCGTCTTATTCATTGGGGTATTACTGATGTTCACCAAGTCCATCTTCCTGTCCGCCGCACTTGCCTTGCCAATGTCGGCCGCACAAGCCGCCGCCCAGTCGCTCAGCTGCGACGCCCATGCAACCGTCGTGACCCGCCTTGCCGCCGGTTATGGCGAAAGTCGCCAGAGCATCGCCCTTGGGGCCAATAACACTGTCGTCGAAATCTTTGCCTCGCTCGACACCGGCACCTGGACCATAACGGTGACCCAGCCGGGCGGCCCAACCTGCCTTGTCGCCGCCGGTCAGGCGTTTGAACATGTTACCGAACCCTTACCAAACACCGATCCTGGCGCCTGATAGCGCAAACCTTGGCGATGTTGCTGCTTTCCTGCGCCCAGATACTTGCGCGGCGGCGGACAGAGCGTTAGGCACAGGCCCGACACAACCCTAGTTGTAAGGACCTCTCACATGGCCAGACCAAAGATTGCGCTTATTGGCGCCGGACAGATTGGCGGCACACTCGCCCATCTTGCTGCGATGAAGGAACTCGGCGACGTTATCATGTTTGATATCGCCGAAGGCATCCCCAAGGCAAAGCGCTCGACATTGCCGAAAGTGGCCCCGCCGAAGGCTTTGATGCCACAATGAAGGGCACCAACGACTATGCCGACATTGCTGGCGCCGATGTTTGCATCGTCACCGCAGGCGTGGCCCGCAAGCCGGGCATGAGCCGAGATGACCTGCTGGGCATCAACCTCAAAGTGATGAAGTCGGTCGGCGAAGGCATTGCAGCCCATGCGCCAAACGCCTTTATCATCTGCATCACCAACCCGCTTGACGCGATGGTCTGGGCTCTGCGTGAGTTCTCCGGCCTGCCGCATCACATGGTTTGTGGCATGGCTGGTGTGCTTGATAGCGCCCGCTTCCGTCACTTCCTGTCGGTCGAGTTTGGCGTCTCCATGCGCGATGTCACTGCCTTTGTTCTGGGCGGCCACGGCGACACGATGGTGCCATTGGCGCGCTACTCCACCGTTGGCGGCATCCCACTGCCCGATCTGGTGGATATGGGTTGGACCACGCAAGACAAGCTCGACGCAATCATTCAGCGCACCCGTGACGGCGGCGCCGAGATCGTTGGCCTGCTGAAAACCGGCTCTGCCTTCTATGCGC
>JAESRD010000188.1 GCA_016764835.1 Paracoccaceae bacterium
GATATTCGCGCGCTCTGGCTGCCTGAGCCGGGGGCCGAAGACGCCGCCGCTAAGCGGCTGCTCGCCCCTTCGGTTCAGCTGCCGCTGATTATGATCTGCGAATATGCGCTGGCCCAGCTTTGGATGAGCTGGGGCGTGACCCCGTCAGCGCTTATCGGCCATTCAATGGGCGAAAACACCGCCGCCTGTCTGGCGGGCACCATGACATTTGAGGCCTGCATTGGCCTCGTCCATCTGCGCGGTGTGCTGATGGATGGTGTCGAGAAAGGCGGCATGCTGTCTGTGGCGCTACCGGCCAAAGAGTTGCAAGCCTACTTGGGCGATGCGCTTGATCTTGCCGTGGTTAACGGGCCGTCATTGTCGGTCGCCTCTGGCGCTGTTGCCGGGCTTGATGCGTTGCAAAAGCGCCTCGAAGAGCAGGGCATAGATTGCCAACGTATCGCCATTGATATCGCCGCCCATTCGCGTCTGCTCGACCCGATCTTGGAAGAATTTGGCGGTTATCTGCGCGGGATGGACCTCAAAGCCCCGCAAATTCCGATTATTTCCAACCGCACCGGCATTGCCCTGACCGATGCCGAGGCGATGGACCCAGACTACTGGATCGGCCATCTGCGCGGCACTGTGCGCTTTGCTGACGGTCTGACAACTTTGTCCGAAAACCCCGAGCGCATCTATATCGAAGTCGGCCCCGGTAAGGCTTTATCCTCGCTGGCTGGCCAACATGATAAGCTGGAGGCGAACCAAGTCACCAGCAGTCTGCGGCACCAAAAAGATGTCATTGCTGATGATGCTTATTTCATGACCATGCTGGCCCGTGTCTGGGCCATGGGTGGCCATATCGACTGGGCACAAATTTGGGGCGAAGCGCGGCGCAACCGTGTGGTGCTGCCGAGTTACCCGTTCCAACATCAGACATATTTTATTGAGCCCGGTCAGGCTGTTAGCGCAGATGAGAGCGAATGGCTGATGCGGGTTGATGACCGTGACCAATGGGGCTGGCAGCCCGGATGGCAACCTGAATATGCCAAATGCAATATAGATGTCAGCGGTGATCTGTCTGACATGCCTGTGCAGAACTGGCTGATTTTTAACGATGATGCGGGCGTCGCCGCGCCGATGGTTGAACGCCTGCGCAAGGCTGGCCAAAACGTGACCAGCGTCACCACCGGCGACGCCTTTGCGCGTCTGTCAGATGACACATTCGTGCTGGCCCCAGAGCGCGGCCGCGAAGGCTATGATCAGCTGATTGCAGAGCTAACAGCGCTCGGCCGCTTGCCGCAACGGATCGCGCATTTCTGGCTGGTAACGGCCGATGAAAAACACCGCCCCGGCGGCTCGTTCTTTCACCGAGTGCAAGAGCAGGGTTTCTGGAGCCTGTTCTACCTGATGCAAGCTTTGGCTGCTGAGAGCGCCGATAGCGACCTGCATTTGCTGAGCGTAACGTCCGGCGCGATGCAAGTGCGCGATGAGCGGCTGGCCTATCCATCCAAGGCCACAATCGCCGGGCCTATCCGGGTTATTCCGCGTGAATTTCCCGATGTAACGTCTTCGCAGCTCGACATTGAACTTGGCCCCAAGGGCAAGCTGAGCGCCGAACAGGCCGAGGCATTGCTCGAAGAGCTGTTGGCCGAACCAGCCAACGTTACCGCCGCTTTGCGCGGCAATCGCCGCTACCGGCTGGGCTGGAAACGCGCCGCGCTGGACTTTGACGCGCAGCTGGCTGACTTGCCGCTGAAACAAGGCGCCACCGTGCTGCTGACCGGCGGCTTTGGCGGCATCGGGCTGACCGTCGCCCAAGCGCTGATCAGCCGCTACAGGGCCAATATTGTGCTTATCGGCCGCCAAGAGCTGCCGGAGCGTGATGAGTGGAGCAATTATCTGCGCAATGTCGCGCCCAATGACCGGGTCGCCCGGCGTATTCGCGCGGTTCAGGGGCTTGAGGAAGCGGGTGGCCAAGTGCTGACGCTGGCGGCTGATGTCTCGAATATCGAAGAAATGCGCGCCGCCGTGGCCAAGGCCGAAGACAGGTTTGGCCAGATTTCTGGCGTGGTTCACGGGGCTGGTGTCATTGATGACGCGCCGATTTTGGCCAAAACATCGATGGGGATCGAAGATGTCTTCACCCCAAAAATCCACGGCACACAAGTCATAGATGCGCTGTTTGCCGACGGCACGCTTGATTTTCTGGCGCTGTTTTCGTCGTCGTCCACCGCCACAGCGCCTGCGGGGCAGGTCGATTATGTGGCAGCAAATGAGTACCTTAACGGTTTTGCCAAGGCCCGCGCCGGGTTCAAAACCAAGGTTGTGGCCATCAACTGGGGCATCTGGAACGGCGTCGGCATGGCGGCTGAGGCCATGCAGGCGCGCACCAGCCGCGCCGCGCCGCCGCAAAAGCCGGTAGACCAACCACTACTCGACTTTGCGGGCTTTGATGATGCGGGCAACCGCATCTTTGCCGCCACTTGGCAGGCCGACAAAAACTGGGTGCTCAACGAGCATCGCGTGCTGTCAGGCGACGCGCTTTTGCCGGGTACAGGCTATCTAGAGCTGGCCGCCGAGGCGCTGGCCGCCCAAGGCGAACACGGGCCATTCGAAGTGCTCGATCTGACATTTTTGCAACCGCTTCGCGCCGATGACGGGGTTGAAACCGCCGTTCGCGTGACCCTGCCGCGTACCAATACTGGCTATAGCTTTTCGGTGCAGAGCGCCGGGCCGGGCGCGGCCATGGGGCTTAACGCCGAAGCTGAGCTGAGCCTGCTGCCACTCGCCCGGCCTGATCGGCTGGATATCGACGAGATTGCGGCTCGGCTTGCCGCGCCGCTTGCTGCGCCGACCGGGGGCTCGCTGCGCTCGCCCCAAGAAGCGCATCTGCGGTTTGGGCCGCGCTGGAACGTGCTTCAGGAAACCCGGCTGGGCAAGGGCGAAGGGCTGGCCCGGCTGCGGCTGCCTTTGGCGGCTCAGGGCGACAGTGCCTATGCGTTGCATCCCGGTCTGCTCGATCTGGCCACGGGCTGGGCGATGGAGCTGATTGAGGGCTACGAGGCCAAGAACCTCTGGGTGCCGGTTTCCTACGGCTCGGTCCGGGTTTACGGCCCGCTGCCCGCTGACCTCGTGAGCTATGTCAAAATCACCCAAAACGCCGCCTCGGGCAGCGATTTCGCCACGTTCTCAATCGTGCTCGCCGCGGCTGACGGTGCCGTGGCGCTAGAGGCTGATGGCTTCACCATTCGGCGGCTCGACGGCGCGCTGCGCTTTGGCGCGGCTAGCCCGGCAAATGCGGTAAGTGACGGGCCAATCCCGCTTTCAGCCGCAGAAGAACGCCTGCAACATAACCTGTCGCAAGGGATTAGCGCCGATGAAGGTGCAAGCGCATTCTTTGCCGCCCTTGGCGCTGGGCGTAGCCAGATCGTGGTGACATCGCTCGACTTGCCCGCGCTGATTGCCCAAGCCGAAGCTAGCGGGCAGAGCAACGCCGATACAGGCCAAAGCTTTGAGC
Organism: Paracoccaceae bacterium; assembly: GCA_016764835.1. Next base: position 3,500 of record JAESRD010000188.1, read on the forward strand.
GGCCCGAGTTGGACAATGATTTTGCAGCACCAGAAACCGACATTGAAAAACGTCTCGCCGGGTTCTGGCAGGAGCTGCTCGGCCTGGCGCAGGTCGGCATTGATGACAGCTTCTTCGACCTTGGCGGCCATAGCCTGATCGCCGTACGCCTGTTTGCCATGGTTAAAAAAGGCTACGCCGTCGATTTCCCAATATCGATCTTGTTTGAAGCGCCAACGATCCGCAAATGCGCAGCACTTATTGCGGCCCAAGGCGGCACGGATACGGCCGAGGCAGCCCCGCAAGGTGCCGCACCTGCGCGCCCGGCCAGCCGCTTTACACATCTGGTGCCCATGCATCAGGGCGAGGGCGGCTCGAAGACCCCGTTCTTCTTGGTGGCGGGCATGTTTGGCAATGTGCTTAACCTGCGCCATTTGGCCCACTTGCTGGGTGCCGACCGGCCGTTTTATGGGCTTCAGGCCCGCGGTCTGCTGGGTGAAGAACAGCCGCATACGTCGCTGGTCGGCGCCGCCCGCGATATGATTGTTGAGATCAAAGCCGTGCAGGCCCAAGGCCCTTATATGGTCGGCGGTTTCTCTGGCGGTGGCATCACTGCCTACGAGATCGCGCGCCAGCTCAAAGAAGCCGGTGACGAGACTTCGGTGCTGGTCATGCTCGACACGCCTTTGCCCATTCGCCAACCGCTCAGCCGGGCTGACCGCGCCGCGATCCAGTGGGCCGAGGCCAAGGCGGGCGGCATTGCCTATCCGTTCAACTGGGCCATCCGCCGGGTGCGCTGGGAGTTCGAGAAACGCAAAGTCAAAACTGATGAGGGCAGCGCCGCGCCACAATTCCATAATGCCGCGATCGAGGCCGCTTTCCTTGGCGCGATAGACGCCTATCAGCTGCAGGACTGGGACGGGCCGTTGACCCTGCTGCGCCCACCGCTTGTTGGCAAATGGGAGGTCGCACCGGGCCGCTGGGTCAACGATGAGCGGGCGTATGTTCTGCCCGATAATGATTGGACATCACATGCGCCAAAGATCGAGGTCTTTGAGGTGCCGGGCGACCATGACAGCATGGTGCTTGAGCCCAATGTTCGCGTGCTTGCCGCCCGTATGCGCCATGTTATAGAGGCCGCTGAAACCGCCCGCCTTCCCAGCCGCCTCGCGCGCTGGAGCCAGAAAAAGGCGGCCGAATAACCATGGTTGCAGTCGTCCAAACCATCATTCTCAACTGGCGCACAGCCGGGCTGACGCTGCGCGCTATTGGCGCGGCGCAGCGTGAGATGAAGCAGCTTAATGGCGGCATCACTGTGGTTGATAATGACAGCCAAGACGGCTCGTTTGAGCGGCTGCGCGACGCGGCTGAGATCTTGCCAAGCGTCACCGTTTTGCAAGCGGGCCGCAATGGTGGCTTTGGTGCGGGCAACAACCACGCCATCCGCGCGGGCCTGCCCGGCGGCAACCGGCCCGACTATGTCTATGTGCTCAATTCTGATGCTTTTCCCGGCCCGGATGCGATCAAAATCCTGGCCGAATATCTTGACCGACACCCCAAAGTGGGCTTCGTCGGCAGCTATATTCATGGCGAAGATGACACGCCGCATCTGACAACTTTCCGCTTCCCGTCGATCTGGTCGGAGCTGGAAGGTGCTGCCCGGTTTGGTCCGATCAGCCGCGCACTGGCCAAATACGCTGTGCCGCGCGAAATAATTGTGCCGCCACCACCGCCGATACCGGGGCTCGACAAAGGTCCGGTTACCGGCATCAAAGTTGATTGGCTTGCTGGCGCAAGTCTGATGATGCGCCGCGATGTGCTCGATGACATCGGGTTGTTTGATGAGAATTTCTTCCTCTACTTTGAGGAAACTGACCTGAGCCTGCGCGCCGCCCGCGCCGGATATGAGACCCATTTTGTCGGTGCGAGCAGGGTCGCGCATATAGGCTCTGTCTCAACCGGTATGAAACAATGGCACCGTGTTCCGGGGTATTGGTTCGATTCTCGCCTCTATTATTTCTCCAAAAACCACGGACGCCTCTACGCGGCGCTTGCAACTATTGCGCATTTGAGCGGCGGTTTGCTGCATAGAGCCCGCTGCTTGATCTCGCGCAAGAAAACCGGCGAAGCCCGGTGGTATCTTTGGCACCTATTAACGCATGACATTCTGGCCGCATTAAAGTGCATCGCCAGATTGGGGCGGGCAAAACGCCCGCAAAGAAAGGACTGACATGGCAGGTTTTACCGCTGTTCTGATCGGCAATGAATCACTGGCTATCCAATGCGGCGCAATGTTGCGCGAGGCGGGCCATGTGCTGCGCGCAGTGGTGACCCGCAATGATAGCGTGGCCGCATGGGCGCAGGGCGAAGGGCTGTTGGTTATCGCGCCGGGCAAAGGGCTTGAGCAGCGCATGCAGGGCCTACAATTTGACTGGCTGATCTCAGCCGCCAACCTCGATATTCTGCCCGACCCGGTGCTGGCCATGGCCACACGCGGCGCGGTCAACTTTCATGATGGCCCTTTGCCGCATTATGCCGGGCTAAACGCCCCGGTTTGGGCGCTGATGGCGGGCGAGGCGCAGCACGGCGTCAGCTGGCACCTCATAGAGGGCGGTGTCGATGAGGGCGACCTTCTGGCGCAGCAAAGCGTTGATATTGCGGATGGAGAAACTGCGCTGAGCCTCAATGCCAAATGCTACGCTGCCGGGATCGAGAGCTTTGCCACCGTTATTGAGCAGCTGGCCACGCCCGCGCCGGTGCGCCAGGCTCAAGACCTGAGCCAGCGCAGTTATTTTGGCCTAAACCACCGGCCAGACGGCCTCGGCTGGCTCGATTTCACCCAATCTGCGGCGACGCTGGCCCGGCTTGTGCGCGCGCTTGATCATGGCGACTATGCCAACCCGGTCAGCTTGCCAAAGTTTGAGGCGGCCGGCCAAATCTGGCTGGCCCGTTCCGCCCGGCTTGCTGATGGAGAAGGTGCCCCCGGCGAAGTTCTGCAAGCGGCCGAGGGCGCGCTGACAATCGCCTGTGGCAGCGGCGCTTTGCTGCTGTCGCGCCTGAGCGCTGCCGATGGCTGCCCCGGCGCGCCGCGCGTGCAAGCGGGTACCCGGCTTACTGCCGGACCTTGCCCGATATCTGAAGAAATATTGGCCAAAGCCGCCAAGACCGAGCCGTTTTGGCGCGCCCGGTTGCAAAACTTTTGCCCCGCCGCCCTGCCACTGAGCGACGGGACAGAGCGCGAAGGTGCTTTGGAAAAGAACATTACCGGGCTGACCCCGGCCTGCTTCGCGCTGCTTGGTGCGCGCTTGGGCGACGGCTGCGCTGATCTGGCGATTGGCTTGCCAGACGGCGCGGCAGGTTACGTCAGCGCTTGGGTGCCGGGCCGGTTTGATGCGGCCTTGCCGCTTGGCGCGGCTCAAGCGGGCTTTGCCAAAGCCCAGGCAGCGGCCATTGAGCGCGGCGGTTACCCCGCTGATCTGCTCGCCCGCATGCCCAATATCACGCCCGCAACACCGGCCTTCGCCGTGGCCGATGCGCCGTTGGCCGGGGCTGCCCTAACCCTTGTTGGCACCAAGCTCATCGGCGACACGACATTGATTTCAACGGCCCAGTTTGAGCTGATCTGCGCGCGGCTGAGCCATTTGGTTACTGTGTTTGAAAGCGCCGACGCCACTGCCCCCGCCAACACCCTGCCGATCTTGCCCGAGGCCGAACGCCAGCTGCTGCTCAACGGCTGGAACAATACGTCCGAGAGCTTCGACGACAGCCAAGGCATCCAGTCCATGATCGCGGCCACAGCCGAAAACATGCCGCTGGCCGAGGCACTGGTTTGCGAGGCCGAAAACCTGACCTATGCGCAGCTAGATGCGCGCGCAAACCAAATGGCCCATGTGCTGCGCAAGGCTGGCGTCAAACGCGGCGCACTTGTCGGGCTGTACCTGTCACGCTCAGCTGATCTTGTCGCCGGGGCGCTGGCGATCTGGAAGGCTGGCGGCGCCTATGTGCCGCTTGATCCGGCCTATCCGGCCGACCGTATTGCGCTGTTTATTGAAGATAGCGGCGCGCAGGTGATCTTGACTGAGACCGACCTACAAGGGCAACTGCCCGCCCATAATGCCACCATGGTTTGCACCGATGATCCGGCCATTGCCGCAGCACCCACCAGCGCGCCCGATGAGGGCTGCGGCCCAAGCGATCTTGCCTACCTGATCTATACGTCTGGCTCGACCGGACGGCCTAAAGGCGTGATGATCGAGCACCGCAATGTGGCCAATTTCTTTGCTGGCATGGATGCGCGTATTCCGCATGATCCGCCCGGCGTTTGGATGGCGCTGACGTCGCTTTCCTTCGACATTTCGGTGCTCGAGCTGTTCTGGACGCTCGCGCGCGGTTTCAAGCTGGTCATGTCCGGCGATGAAAGCCGGGCATTGGTCTCTGACGGCCCGGTCGAGGCCCCGGTCTCCGATCAAGAAATGGAATTCTCGCTGTTCTATTGGGGCAATGACGATGGCGTTGGCCGCGGCAAATACCGGTTGCTGCTGGAGGGCGCTAAGTTCGCCGATAATAATGGGTTCTGCGCGGTTTGGACGCCAGAGCGCCACTTTCACGCCTTTGGCGGACCATACCCGAACCCGTCTGTCACCGGTGCTGCCGTGGCTGCGATCACGCAAAATATCGGCGTCCGTTCGGGCAGCTGTGTCGTGCCATTGCACCACACGGCGCGCATCGCCGAAGAATGGGCGGTTATTGATAACCTGACCGAAGGCCGCGCCGGATTGGCCGTCGCCTCTGGCTGGCAGCCTGATGATTTCGTGCTCAACCCGGTCAACTCGCCGCCAGAAAACAAGCCGGCCATGTTCCGCGCGATTGACGATCTGCGCCGCCTTTGGGCCGGTGAGCCGGTTGAGTTCCCCAAAGCCAACGGCGAAATGTTTGCCGTTGTGACCCAACCGCGCCCAGTTTCGAAGATACTACCGATCTGGGTGACCACGGCGGGCAACCCCGACACCTGGGTTGAGGCCGGCAAAATGGGCACCAATGTGCTGACCCACCTGCTTGGCCAGTCGATCGATGAGGTTGGCGGCAAGATCAAACTTTACCACCAAGCCTTGCGCGACGCGGGCCATGATCCTGCTGACTTTAAGGTCACCCTGATGCTGCATTCCTTCGTCGCCGACAGCGAGGAGGAGGCCCGCGAGATCGCCCGTGAGCCGATGAAGGATTACCTGCGCTCAGCGGCTGGCCTGATCAAACAATATGCATGGGCCTTCCC
>JAESRD010000189.1 GCA_016764835.1 Paracoccaceae bacterium
AGGCGCGGGCCAGCCCGGCCCACCCCTTGGTTGGCTCGCCCGGTGGCAAAATCAGCGCCGTCATTTTTATGCCAGCCGCGGCCAGCCCGGCCTCAAGGCTAGACAAATGCAAAGCGGCCACGTTTTCGTCGGTGATCACAGCCACTTGCGGCCGGTTCAATAGCGGCGAAATATAAGCTCCGGCCTGTTGCAACAGGCCCGGCCCGATGATGATATCATAGCTGCGCCCCGGCAGCGGGACGCTCACTGTTTCGATCTGGCTCACGGCTGTTTCAATCTGGCTCATGGCTGTTTCAATCTGGCTCATGGCTGTTTCTATCTGGCTCATATCTGTCCCTCTAGAACATCTGGGTACGTTAGCAACCCGGCAATCACATTTGTTGTTGTCTTTTCAATAGAATAGCCAGAGATCGACGGCACAATAACCTGAGCTTGGTTATAAAAGGGCGTCCGTTGCGCTAGCAGATCGGCCAAGGTTTTCTTAGGGTCGGCCGTGCGCAAAAGCGGCCGCGTGTCTTTGTTGCGCACCCGTTCCCACAAAGTCGCCAGCGGCACGTCAAGCCAGACGGCAAGCCCGTATTGGGCTATTGCCTCGCGGTTGCGCTGTGCCAAATAGGCGCCGCCGCCGGTCGATAAAATCCCCGCAGGCCCGGCCAGAAGCCGCGCAATCACCTCCGCCTCGCGGTTACGAAAGAACACCTCGCCGTCGCGGCTGAATATCTCAGAAATACTCGCCTGCGCCGCCTGCTCTATCGCCATATCCGAATCGAAAAACGGCACCTTTAGCCGCGCCGACAAAGCTTTGCCGATCGCGGTTTTGCCAGAGCCCATCATACCGATAAGCGCCACGGTCTTGTGCAGGGTAAAACGGCGCGGCACAGCATTTTGGCCCGGCATTTGCCCGCCCGGCGCTGCTGACTTTGCTCTGTCGCCCATTATTCGCCCCCTCAAAACCCGCATCATATCCGGCACATAGCTCGGTTTTTAACCGAGGCCGATTTCCGCCGGTGATTTATTTGTCAAACCAATGGCGTGATCTCGGGCGATATACCATATATATAGCCATACAACAGGCGGACATTTCACCGCTGACCAAGACCGGGCAAAAGGCTGAACACATGATCTGGCGACTAACGAAGATCCTCTTCATTCTGTTGGTTTTGGCGGCTTTGGCCTTCATAGCCTACGCTTATTTGGGGCCAATATTCTTTGCCAGTGACTTTGCAGCACCGGCACATGAGGTGACAGAGACTGTCATTCTTGGCCAATAGGACGGCATCAGATGCTTAGAACCTTGCCGAATCGCATGGCCACGCTGCTCGCGGGCGCCCTCGTTCTCAGCGCATCTCAACTTGCCGCGCAGCAAGCCCCGCTCTCGGCCATCGACTGGTTGTCCCAAAGCGTCGCCCCGCCGGTTGTGCCGCCGCGCTTGTCTGAGCCGCCAGTCACCGGCACTGCCGAAATTCCGCAAATAATAGTCACCCCGCTTGATGGCCCCTCGCTCGACAGGCTCGGGCTTTATGCGCCCAGCCAAACCGGGCTGCCGCCTGATCTTTGGGCCGCCAGCCCCAGCGAGCTGATTGTCACCTTAGTGCAGGCCAGCCGGTCTGAAAGCCTGCCCGCCATGCAGGAACTTTCAGCTTTGCTGATGGCCGCGCAAGCCGCCCCGCCCTTGGGCGCTGGCCCGCAAAGCACGCTGTATTTTGCCCGCGTAGACAAGCTTTTAGACCTTGGCCTGCTCGACATGGCCCAAGCGCTGTTGGCCGAAGCCCAGCTGAACGGCAACAATGCCCAAGAGCCCGCCCGTTTTCGCCGCAGCTTTGACATTGCCCTACTGACAGGCACCGAAGACGCCGCCTGCGCTCAGATGCAATCACGCCCAGATATGGCGCCGACCCTGCCCGCCCGTGTGTTCTGCCTGGCCCGCAATGGCGACTGGCAGGCCGCGGCGCTGACGCTCAATACGGCGCGGGTTCTGGGCGATGTTACCGACGAAGAGGAAGAGCTTCTCAGCCGGTTCCTAGACCCGGCCTTGGCCGATGGTGCGCCCCGTTTGCCGCCGCCAGAACGGCTCAGCCCACTGGTATTTCGGCTGCGCGAGGCGATCGGCGAGGCCATGCCAACAGCCGCCCTGCCGCTGGCCTTTGCCCATGCCGACCTGCGCCCCTCCATTGCGTGGCGCTACCAGCTTGAAGCGGTAGAGCGGCTGGCCAGAACAGGCGCCGTCCCCGACGAAGAATATCTGCGGATTTTCCTCGACCGGACCCCGGCCGCATCAGGCGGCATCTGGGACCGGGCCGCCGCCATTCAGCGGCTTGACCAAGCGATAAACGCGCGAGACCCGCAGGCCGCCGCCACCGCCCTGCTGCCGACATGGGAGGCCATGAAAACCGCGCGCACCGAGCTGGTTTTTGCCCGGCTATACGCCGCGCGCTTGTCTCGGCTAAAGCTGCCAGCCGAGCTGCAAGACCTCAGCTTTCAACTGACGTTGCTGACGCCAGATTATGAAAGTGCAGCACTTGGTATCGGCCCGGCCAGCGGTGAGGTCGGCTTTTTGGCCGGGCTTGCGCGTGGCAACCTTGAGCAAACGGTCGCCACGACGCCAAAACAAGCGGCCATTTTGGCAGGCTTTTCCAACCCGACTTTGCCTGCCGCGCTGACTGCGCTGACGGATGCAGGCCGCTTGGGCGAGGCATTGCTCCGTGCAATTTCGATATTCAATCAAGGCTTTAGCGGTGACCCTGCTGCCCTGTCTGACGCGCTGGCGCTGCTGCGCTCCGTCGGGCTAGAGGATGTCGCCCGCCGCACTGCCCTGCAATATCTGCTGCTTGAGCGCCAATCATGAGCCAGCTATGAGCCCTGCCAAAACCCGCGCCATGGCCGACTGGATCAGCGCGTTCCTTGAAGCCCAAGCCGCCGAACGTGACGCCGCCAGCAATACCGCGCTGGCATATGGCCGCGACCTGCTCGACTTTGCCGATTGGTTGGCGCGCCGCAACCTGCATTTCTACGCCGCAAACACCGATGACATCACCGGCTATCTCAGCCATTGCGAAGCCCAAGGGCTGGCCAAATCAACCCGGGCAAGACGGCTCTCAGCCATCCGCCAACTCTACCGTTTTGCCTTTGAAGAAAGCTGGCGCGCCGACAACCCGGCGATCAAACTGCGCGGCCCCGGCAAGAGCAAACGCCTGCCCGGCACGCTGACCGTCGAAGAGGTCTCAGCCCTGCTAGACGCCGCCAAAACCGGGCGCAATGCGCTGCGCAATACCTGCCTGATGGAGCTGCTTTACGCCACCGGCATGCGGGTCAGCGAGCTGGTGGGCCTGCCTGTGGCCGCCGCGCGCGGCAACCCACAAATGCTGCTGGTTTCGGGTAAGGGCGGCAAAGAACGCATGGTGCCGCTCTCGGCCCCGGCGCGCAGCAGCTTGGTCACTTGGCTGGCCCTGCGTGACACCGATCAGGCGAAGGCCAAAACGCCGTCGCGGTTTTTGTACCCGTCGCGTTCCGCTGCCGGTCACCTGACCCGGCACCGTTTTTATCTGTTGGTCAAAGAGCTGGCCGTCATTGCCGGTCTTTCGCCGGCCAAAGTCACGCCGCATACGTTGCGCCATGCTTTCGCCACGCACCTGCTGGCTGGCGGCGCCGATCTGCGCTCTATTCAGATGATGCTCGGCCATGCCGACCTTTCAACCACCGAGATTTACACCCATGTGCTAGATGAGCGGCTACGCGAGTTGGTATTGACCCATCACCCATTGGCCAAAGACGCCTAAGCTATCCTTTGCCGCGCACAGCGATTATACCGCCCCTAATCGCTGCCCCATGTAGCAAACCAACCGCGCCCTTTCCCCTTGCTTTGGAACCCAAACATGCCGCCCGTCCCGCTTGATGCCGCTTTCTGGATCATCACAATCGCCATTGTCTTTCTGCTCTTCCTGTCTGCCTTTTTCTCTGGTTCAGAGACAGCGCTGACGGCCGCCTCGCGCGGCAAGCTGCGCCGCGCGGCAGACAAAGGCTCGGCCGGGGCCACCACCGCGCTTGAAGTAACCGAAGACAGCGAAAAGCTGATCGGCTCGATCCTGTTGGGCAATAATGTCGTCAACATCTTGGCCACATCTTTGGCCACGGCTCTATTGACCCGGATGTTTGGCGATAGCGGCGTGGCCGTGGCCACCCTGATCATGACTTTGCTGGTGTTGATCTTCGCCGAAGTGCTGCCCAAGACCTATGCGATAACCAATGCCGAAAGCACCGCCGCCCGCATTGCCCAACCGATCGCCTTGAGCATAAAGCTCTTCGCGCCGTTTGTGTCGGCCATCCGCCTGATCGTGCGGGCGATCTTACGGCTCTTTGGCGTGCGCATTGACCCCAATGCCCATATTCTGGCTATTCGCGAAGAGATTGCCGGGGCGATAGCACTTGGCCATTCGGAGGGCTTGGTCGAGAAAGAAGACCGCGACCGAATTCTTGGCGCGCTTGATCTTGGCGAGCGTACGGTTGACGAGATCATGTTGCACCGCTCGGCGATAGCGGTGATTGACGCCGAGCTGGCCGTTGCCGAAATATTGGACCTTTGTCTCAAGAGCCCGCATACTCGGCTGCCGCTTTGGCAGGGCGAGCCAGAAAATATCGTCGGTATTTTGCATGCCAAAAGCCTGTTGCGCGCTTTGCATAAGACCATGCGCCAAGGCGGGCATTCGCTCGAAAAAGCCACCGAAGAGTTTGACATCATGTCTGTGGTGCAAGAGCCGTATTTCATTCCTGAATACACCATGCTTGACGACCAGATGCGCGCGTTTCTGCGCCGTCACACCCATTTTGCTCTGGTGGTTGATGAATACGGCGCGCTGCAAGGGCTGATCACGCTCGAAGACATTCTCGAGGAGATTGTTGGCGAAATATCGGATGAGTTTGACACGGCCGACGCGGCAATGGCTGTGCGCAGCGCCGACGGCTCGTTTCTTGTCGAGGGTTCAATGACCATTCGTGACCTGAACCGCCAATATGATTGGCAGCTGCCTGATGAAGAGGCCAATACCGTCGCCGGGCTGGTGATTTATGAGGCGCAAGTAATCCCTGATCTGGGGCAGGTATTCAGTTTTCATGGCTTTCGTTTTGAAGTTATGGGCAAGACCCAGAACCGGATTGATAGCCTCAAAATTTTGCCGCTCAGCGCCTAAGGGCCGCCCCCCAATCGGAGCAGCCACCCTGCGTTAGCGTCCGCGAAACAGCCCGCCAAATAGCCCGCGAATAATCCGCCGGCCTGTCGTGCCCTTCAGCTCTTTGACCAAAGCGCCGGTGATCGCCTCGCCGAAGCTTTCGCGTGAACGCTTGCGGGGCGTGCTTTTGCGGCTGCTGCCGCCAGAATTCCCGCCATCATAGCGCCGCGCATGGCGAAACTCTCGCTCTTCTTGCTCCAGCTTTCCCTCCTCAGCTTCGGCCTCGTGCGCGGCCTGCGCCGCCTCTTCGGCCCGCGCTGCCAAAATCTCTGCGGCCGAGTTGCGGTCGAGCCGCTCGTTATATTTCACCCCCATTGGCGAGGCCGCCATCACCGCCTTGCGCTCAGTTTCCGTGATCGGCCCCAGCTGCGACGATGGTGGCCGGATCAGCGTGCGCTGGACAATGCCCGGCACGCCTTTCTCGTCCAAGAGCGAGGTCACGGCCTCGCCGGTACCAACATCGCGGATCGCATCAGCCGTATCAAAACCGGGGTTTTCGCGGTAGGTCTCGGCGGCTTTGTCTAGCTCGCGCCGGTCCTTTGCGGTAAAGGCGCGCAAAGCATGCTGCACCCGGTTGCCCAGCTGGCCGAGCACATCATCAGGCACATCGGCCGGGTTCTGGGTGACAAAATAGATGCCAACGCCTTTGGACCGGATCAACCGCGCCACTTGCTCAACCTTTTTGACCAGCGCTTTGGGCGCATCATCAAACAGTAAATGAGCTTCATCAAAGAAGAAAACCAGCTTTGGAATGTCAGGGTTGCCAACCTCGGGCAGCTGCTCAAACAGCTCAGACAGCAGCCAAAGCAGGAACGTCGCGTAGAGCTGCGGCGCTTGCATCAGCTTATCGGCGGCGAGGATATTGATCATGCCGCGGCCATCATCGCCGACGCGCATCAGGTCTTTCAGCTCTAAGGCAGGCTCGCCAAACAGCTGCATCCCGCCTTGGTTCTCAAGCACCAAAAGTTGGCGTTGAATTGCGCCGACAGAAGAGCCTGAAACATTGCCATAATGCAGCGACAGGTCTTTGGCATTTTGCCCACACCAGACCAGCAAAGCTTGCAGGTCTTCAAGGTCCAGCAGCGCCATGCCCTCATCATCGGCCACGCGAAAGGCAACGTTGAGCACACCTTCCTGCACGTCTGACAACTGCAAAAGCCGTGACAGCAACAATGGCCCCATCTCGGCAATTGTTGTACGTACCGGGTGGCCTTGCTCACCGTACAGATCCCAAAATGTTACCGGAAAGGCATCATATTGCAGATCAAGCCC
>JAESRD010000190.1 GCA_016764835.1 Paracoccaceae bacterium
CCCCAGCCGATCCGCAGCCCGCCCAGCCCATAAATTTTGGAGAATGTGCGGGTCATGATCACATTGTGATGCCGCTGCACCAGCGATGCCCCGGAATCATAGCGGCCGCCTTCAATAGTAGGGCTGACATATTCGGCGTAAGCACCGTCGATCACCAGCACGACATTGCCCGGCAAGCCAGCCGCCAGCCGCGCCACCTCGGCGTCGGGCAAGATTGTCGCCGTCGGGTTGCCCGGATTGGTCAGGTAGACGATTTTGGTGCGCGCGGTCACGCCGGCGAGGATGGCACCGACATCAACTACGCGCGCCGCCTCTGGCACCATAACCGGCTTGGCCCCGACCATGCGCGCAAGGATCGGATACATAGAAAAACCGTGCTCGGTGTAGATCACCTCATCGCCCGGCCCGGCATAGGCATGGGCCAAAAACTGCAAAACCTCGTCGGAGCCGACACCGCAAATGATCTGCTCAGGGTCCAACCCGTGGGCCGCACCAATCGCATTGCGCAAAGCCGCATGGTCGGTTGTCGGATAGCGGTGCATTTGCGCGGCGGCGGCCTGCACCGCGCCCAAAGCCGCGCGTGACGGCCCCAGCGGGTTTTCATTGGCCGAGAGTTTCAGAACTTTGCTCTGCCCCGGCAAGGCGCTGGCCCCGCTTTGATAAAGCGCGATGTCCAAAATACCGGGTTTGGGGATGAGTGTTTGGCTATTGGGCATGATCGTTCTCCTAACTTGGCCTTTAGTAGCGCCGTGTCGGGGGGGCTGGCTATGGCTAATACGGTGGGGTTTGGGAGGGGACTGCTGTGAACTCGGAATACCTGCTATTCCATCGCAGCATGAAGCATGCCTGTGCAATCTAGAAAAGTCGGGCTGCGAAAACCACCAAACTAATATTGAGCGCCATAATACAGAATTGAAGAACAAAAAAACCGTGCCTGAAAGTTCTGTCATTGAGTTTACAAAGGTAGAAGCGCCAATCGATCAGCCCGCCTGCACAGAGAAAAACAGCTATTGTTGAAGGTACTGCCTTGCTGTTTTCAGCGCAAAACTCTCGATATTCCGTCTTTGTGCTAAAGAGAGAGAACAGAGCTAAAATGCACAGAATTAAATAGTGTGCAAAGACTATCAGAGCAAAAATGATCGAGAGGATAATCATGGGATTAGGCCCTCACCTACTTTTTGGACATTCGGAGTAGTATTGCTACAGGATAAAATCGCTAAAAACAAAAAAGCCCGCCCCCAAAGGGACGGGCAATCGCCGCGCAGTAACCTGCGCAGGCTTAATTCTTGGCGTAGAATTCCAAGCTTAGTTCTTGGCGTAGAATTCCAAGCTTAGTTCTTGGCGTAGAATTCCACGACCAGATTTGGTTCCATCAGCACTGGATAAGGCACATCGCCCAGGCCAGGTGTGCGAATGAATACGGCGGTCATCTTGGAGTGATCCGTGTCAAGATAGTCAGGCACATCACGCTCTGGCAGGCCTACGGCCTCCAGAACCAGCGCCAGCTGGCGTGACTTTTCGCGCACTTCAATCACATCGCCTTCTTTAACACGGTAAGAAGGAATGTTGACGCGGCGGCCGTTGACGCTGACATGGCCGTGGTTGACGAACTGACGTGCGGCAAACACGGTTGGCACAAACTTGGCGCGGTAAACGACGGCATCAAGACGGCGCTCAAGCAGGCCGATCAGGTTTTCACCAGTATCGCCTTTTACGCGCTCAGCTTCGGTATAGATGCGGCGGAACTGCTTCTCAGTCAGATCACCGTAATAGCCTTTAAGCTTTTGCTTAGCGCGCAGCTGCGTACCAAAGTCAGAAAGCTTTTGCTTGCGGCGTTGGCCGTGCTGGCCGGGGCCATATTCACGCCTATTGACGGGTGACTTTGGGCGGCCCCAAATGTTTTCGCCCATGCGACGGTCTAATTTGTACTTGGCAGATGTGCGTTTGGTCACAGCTGATATCCTTCTTTTATGCGCCGCATCGCACTCGTTAAACGGGCGGCTATGAAGGGCGTTGTCCTTTGAGCCTTTGGCTATAAAACCGCAGGTCCGACAGGCATCCCCTTGCGAGGGCCACCAACACCAATGAAACGCGGCTTATACAAGGCATGCGGGGCGTGTCAACGGCGATGTGAGGTAAGGCCGAAATACGCGCTCAACCGTCCGGTCTCAGCTGAGCTGTTTTAGCATAACATTGCGCCGTGTGCCTGCCATTTGAACATATTCGAAACCGGCATTCTCGAATGTCGGACGGTAGCCCATAAACCGGTAACTCGGCGCGGTTTTGGCCACCGGATAGCCCTCAATATAGTGCCCACCTTGCGCGCGCGCATAGGCAACCTGGCACCTGAATATGACCAAGAGGCCGACATCGCGTGCCCACCTTGCGCGCGCGCATAGGCAACCGCTTGTTCAAGGAAAACCGCGCTCAGCCCCTGTTGTCGAAACGTTGCTTTGATAAAGAAGCAAACCACCGACCAGACCCGTGTCTTGTCGCTGTCACCACCAAGAGCGCGGTAGCTATCCCTCGGCGCCACAGCACACCAGCCAATCGCTTGGCCCGCATTGTAGCCAAGCAGCCCCACCGGCATGCCCGCCGCCACACGCCGCTTCATCGCCGCTTTCTTCTCAGATTTCTCGGATTTTTTGCCGCGCTTCTCGACGTTAATCCACGCCGTGCACCAGCAATTATGCGGCCCGCCCCGGCTTTCCATCAGCGCCTCAAAGTCTGACCAGCTGTTGCTGTCTATCGGCCTGAATGAAAGCTGCATCAAGCCGCCATATCACCGCGCAAAATAGCCGCCTCGCTGCTGGCAAGCACCCGCCGCGCATAGCCGCCATAGGAATGCGGATCGCCGCCAACCTCTGGCAACCGGGCAAGCAGCGCATCAAGCTGCGCATCTTCCATCGAGGCAAGGGCCGCGCTGGCCGGATGAAAGCTTTCGGTCTCAACGCCATTGGCGAACAAGATCTGATGGCGCGGCAGGAGCAGATGGATATAGGTGACCTCGCGCACCGAGCGGTCGCGCAGAACCGTGCGGCCATTGACCAGATCGCGCGCCGTTACCAGCACTTCATCAACATTAAACAAGGCGCGCGCCCGCGGGCCGCGCATGACCATCCGGTGGTCAGGCGACACCAGCAACCCGTCATCGGGCACACCTTTGTCCAGCGCGCCTTCCATCAGCCGGATCGGCGTTAGATTTGGCATTGCCACCAGCCGTGCGCCGGTCACCCGCCGCCGCCCGGTCCATAATATTGCCTCGCAGCCGTTGTCTTTGGTTTGCAGTCTGTCACCTTCGCCCAAAGTCTCAACCGCTTTGGGGCCGTCCTCGGTCATGATCATGGTGCCGGGGGTAAAACAGATCACACCGCCGGGCATATCTGCGCCTTGGTCGCGGCGCTCAAGATCAACATTATGGCTGACAACCCAAAGGTCGAGCTGTTTGGGTGGGATTTTATCGAGGAACATCACCAAGGGCGGCCGCCCCAGCCCGGTGCTGATCAGCGTCCCGGTCCAGACCTCGCGGCCATCGGTCACGGTAAAGCTTTGATCTTCAAGCAGTGTGCCCTCGGCAGCGCTATCCGCCGGCAAGCTGGCGCGTGCGCCCGCAGCCAAAAGCAGACGCCGCACCAAATGCGCCGCGCGCTTGCGTTTTTCCACCATGCCAGTCGCATCGCCAAGCGGAAGTACATCCGCCGGGCCGTCAACCCGAACCGCATCACCTGACCAGTTCCAAACTGTGCCAGTGCGCAAATCGGCAGCCGGTGCAGACCACCGGCCATCTAACTCTGTTTGCGACCAAGAAATGACGAACGTGCCTCGAAAGCCCGTTTTCATGCTTAAAGTCCTGCCTCTAATGACTGCCCGCCCAGATCTTTGTCCGGGTCAGTTTGGCGTGCCTGTCTCTAAAGGACCGGTCACCGCCACCAATGTTACTCGTTATTTGCCTGACGCATTACGCGCTACGTATCGGTTTTGCCGGGTTAACCCGGTCATCTTCCGTATTACCCTGATTCTAGCAGGACCGATTCGCTACAATCAAGCCCGCCGAGATCAGAATTTAACGATTGTGCTAAAAGTTGAAATTCAGTTTTAGTGAGCCAAGCAGCTGACCTTCGCTCTGGCCTTCAAACTCTTCTGACAGCCAGGTCGCGCCATAAAAGACCGACACGTCGGGGGCCACTTGCCAATGCACGCCCGCCCGCGCCCGCAGCCGCTCATCAAGTGCGACAAAGCCCGCATCCGCCGGCAAAAAGGCGCTGCTCCCGACCTGTGCCCAATCAAACCCACCGACAAAGGCGAAGCCGGTTTGCGGGGCTTCAATGGCGCGGATCAGCTGGCCAGTCACCGTATCGCGGACGACAAAATCATCATGACCAATGCTACCGATGACAAAATCTGCGCCGACACGGACCAGATCTTCTGCGCCGCTTTGGGCTGCAAGAAACGGTCGAATGGTCACGGTTTCGCTGATGCGAACAGGCCAAGATATCTCTGCCTGCGCGTTAAAGAAGACCTCGTTATCCAGTTGATTTTGCGTGCCTATTGGCGCAGGCAAGCTAAAAACATCATGATACCAGTCTTGAAAATCTGACACCCCGGTTTGTGGGCCGACAAACAAAGCCTCAGCGCCAAAGGACAGCTGAGTTGGGCCAAAGCCCATATGGGTAAACGCGCCGACCGCCAGCGCGCCAACATAGGGCCGGTCAACCCCACCACTCGCAACGCTTGGGGCAATGATCTCGGAGCGCAGACGGTATTCCATCAATCGGCCGGGCACGGCTGGCAGATGCCCAGGCCCATCGCC
>JAESRD010000191.1 GCA_016764835.1 Paracoccaceae bacterium
TGACCGACAGGTTTGCAGCCCCCTTTGGCGAGCCAGTGATCAGGCTTGGCGTCACCGGGCTGTCACGCGCCGGTAAAACCGTGTTCATCACCTCGCTGGTGGCCAACCTGATGGACAGAGGCCGGATGCCGGGGCTCAACGCGGCGCTAAGTGGCGCGATCGAGGGCGCGTGGCTACAGCCACAGCCCGACGACACTGTGCCGCGGTTCAACTATGAGAGCCACCTTGCGGCGCTGACCTCGACCAACCCGCATTGGCCAAATGGCACGCGCCGGGTCTCCGAGCTGCGACTGTCATTGCGGGTGCAACCGGCCGGGCTTTTGGCCGGCTTGGGCGGGCCGCGCACCATTCATCTCGATATCGTCGACTATCCCGGCGAATGGCTGCTCGACCTTGGCCTGCTCGACAAAAGCTATGATGAATGGGCGCAAGAGGCGCTGGCCAAGCTGGAAACCCGCACGCAATCGGCTGATTTCAAAGCACTTTTGGCCAAGACCGACCCGGCAATGAGATTGGATGAACCAGTTGCGATCAAGTTGGCAGAGAGTTTCACCGCCTACTTAAACGCCGCCCGCGAGGCTGGCTTTTCAGATTGCACACCGGGGCGGTTCTTGCTGCCCGGCGATCTTGAAGGCTCGCCCGTGCTGACATTTGCTCCGCTGCCAGAGGCGGGTGGTGGCGGGCGCAAGTCGCTACGCCGCGAGTTTGAGCGCCGCTATGACAGTTACAAACGCAATGTGGTCAAACCGTTCTTTCAAGACCATTTCGCCCGGATAGACCGCCAAGTTGTGCTGATAGACCTGCTCGGCGCCATCCATGCCGGGCCAGAAGCGGTCGAAGACCTGCGCCAAGCGATGGCCGATATTTTGGCCGCGTTCCGCCCCGGCCGCAGTGCTTGGCTCAGCCGCCTTTTGCGTGGCCGTCAAGTTGATCGGATCCTGTTTGCCGCCACCAAAGCCGACCATCTGCACCATGTGCAACATGATGAACTGACGGCGATCACGGCTGCGCTGGTGCGCGAGGCCAAAGACCGGGCAGACTTTGCCGGGGCCAAGACCAAAGCCATGGCGATTGCTGCTTTGCGCACCACAGTCGAAGACACGATCGACCATAAGGGCAAAAAGCTAGATGTCGTGCGCGGGCAGCTACTCTCGACCGGTAAACAGGCGGCGTTCTACCCCGGTGATCTGCCCTCGGACCCCTCGCATCTGCTGTCGCCCGCCCGCGAAGGCGCTACCAAATGGCTCGACGGCGACTATTCGGTGATGAACTTTGCGCCCGCCCGGCTAACGCTAAAACCCGGCGATGGGCCGCCGCATATTAGGCTCGACAAGGCGGCTGAGTTTCTGTTTGGGGACAAATTATGAGCGATGATAATGGCCCTTCCGGCCCGATCCTGATCGACCTTGAGCCGAGCAATACAGCCGACCCCGCCGCTGCCCCGCCAGTGCCGGACATAGACCCGCTGGAGCACCCGGCAGCCATGCAACGCGTGGCCGCAATCGCCGCACGGCGCCAAAGCTCGCGCTTGGCGCAGTGGTTTTGGACCCTGCTGCTCGGCCTGTTCACCTTCTGGCTGTCGCTGGCGGCGTGGTCTTGGGTCGAACGGTTGCTGGCGCGCAGCCCGATCCTCGGCCTGATCGGCTCGATATTGCTCGGCGGTTTTGTCATTGTGCTGCTGGTCCTCGCCTTGCGCGAGCTGACAGCCTATTGGCGGCTAGAACAGCTGGACCGCGTGCAAAAACAAGCAGTTGCCGCACGTTCCGACGGTGATCTTGACGGCGCGCGGGCGGTTGAAAAAGCGCTAATGCGGCTCTACGCTAAGCGCGAAGATGTCGCGTGGGGCCTGTCACGGCTCAAAGAGCGCTCGGCCGATGTGCTCGACGCCGCAACCCTGCTCGACCTGACCGAAGCCACCCTGCTTGGCCCGCTTGATGCCCGCGCCGAGCGCGAGGTTGAGGCCGCCGCAAGGCAAGTGGCAACTGTCACTGCAATCGTGCCGCTGCCGCTGGCCGATATCGTGGCGGCCTTGGCGGCCAATTTGCGGATGATCCGCCGGATTGCCGAAATCTACGGTGGCCGCGCAGGTACGGTCGGCGCATGGCGGCTGACCCGCACTGTGCTGACCCATCTTGTCGCCACTGGTGCTGTGGCCGTCGGCGATGATCTGATCTCATCGGTGGCGGGCGGCACGCTGCTGTCAAAAATATCGCGCCGCTTTGGCGAAGGTGTGGTTAACGGTGCGCTGACCGCACGGGTCGGCATCGCCGCGATAGAGGTTTGCCGACCACTGCCGTTTAGCGCCCAGCCGCGCCCGGCAATCACGGCGCTTATCCGGCGGGCTTTGGCTGGGCTGTTTGGGCGCGCGTCAGAGCCCTAAGCCGGGCCGGTGATCCGGTTTACATGGCCCATTTTGCGCCCCGGTCGCGGCGCAGCCTTGCCATACATATGCAAGGCGGCGGGCTCCTTGGCGATCTCGCTGAGCCGGTCTACATCATCGCTGATCAGGTTTTCCATGACCACATTGCTATGGCGGCTGCCATCGCCCAACGGCCAGCCAGCAATGGCGCGGATATGTTGCTCAAACTGGTCGATCACGCAGCCATTCTGGGTCCAATGGCCAGAATTATGCACCCGAGGTGCTATCTCATTGACCACAAGCCCTTGGGCGGTGACAAACAGCTCAACCCCCAAAACGCCAACATAATCAAGGGCATTGAGGATGCGAGCGCCGATCAGCACCGCGTCGCTGCACTGATTTGGCGTGAGCTTGGCGGGCACGGTGGTGCGGCGCAAAATACCATCAACATGGTGGTTTTCACCGGGGTCATAGGCGGCAACGGCGCCGTCTAGCCCGCGCGCGGCAATGACGGAAACCTCATGCGTGAAGGTGACGAAGCCTTCGAGCACGGCGTCGGCTCCGGCCATGGTGGCGAAGGCGTCATCGGCGTCGCCGAGCGCCATGATCCGGGCCTGACCCTTGCCATCATAGCCAAAGCGCCGGGTCTTGAGGATCGCGGGCGCGCCCGTTTTGGCCAGGGCTTCGTCGAGCGAGGCGCGGTTGCTGACGGGTGCGAAAGGGGCGAGATCGAGGCCCAGACCGGTGAGAAATTTTTTCTCTGTCAGCCGGTCTTGCGATGTCGTCAGTGCGTTGCGTCCGGGGCGGACCGGGCAGCGCGCTTCAACAATATCAAGCGCTTCGGCGGGGATGTTCTCGAACTCATAGGTGATGACATCGGCAGCTTCGGCAAAGCGGCTAAGGGCCTCGGCATCATCCCATGCGCCGCAAGTCAGCGCGGCGACCTGTCCGGCCGGGGCATCTGGCGACGCGTCATAAATATGGGCGACAAGGCCTATGCGGGCGGCGGCTACGGCCAGCATCCGGCCAAGCTGGCCGCCGCCAAGTATGCCAATAACCGCGCCTTGGGGCAGGGCATTACTCATCGCTTGGTACCTCGGGAATAGAAGCCGCCAGCGCGCTGCGCCAAGCGTCGAGCCGGGCGGCGAGGGCCTCGTCGTTGAGCGCCAAGATGCTGGCTGCCATCAGCCCGGCATTCATCGCGCCGCCAATAGCCATAGTAGCCACCGGAAAACCGCGCGGCATTTGCACGATGGAATAGAGCGAATCGACACCACCAAGGGCGCGGGTCTCAACCGGCACGCCAATAACCGGCAGCCGGGTTTTGGACGCCATCATGCCGGGCAGGTGGGCCGCCCCGCCAGCGCCCGCAATGATCACTTTGAGCCCGCTGGCCACAGCACCCTGCCCATAATCCCACAACCGCCCCGGCGTGCGGTGGGCCGAGATAATCTTGGCCTCAAAGGGCACCTGCAACTCATCAAGAATATCGGCGGCGGCGCGCATGGTTGCCCAGTCAGACTGGCTGCCCATAATAATGCCGGCTTTTGGTTGTGTCATGCGATCACCTCAAATGCGAAGCGGCATTTATAGCGGCTGCACATAGTTGCGCAATCGGTTTAGCTGGGGCGCGTGCTAGGCGATGATATCAGGAAAATACCGGTCTGAAATATGACTGATCTGATCTTTGAGCGCCAGTTTACGCTTTTTAAGCCGCCGCAGGGTCAGTACATCTGCCCCGCCACGCTCTTGCAGCGCCCCAATTGCCTCATCCAAATCCCTGTGTTCGCGCCTAAGAACCCTCAGTTCGATCGCAAGCACCTCTTTTTCTTCTAACTCATTGGAGCTTTTCATCAAAAACGCCTGAATAACCTCGATTTGTCCATATCATAGCCCGAGTTATGCGCCACGCATAGCCTTGGATGCAGATAGGTTTAACAGCTCGAGCCGCGCCGGAACACTTGCACGGAGCCCTGCCTGCCCCCATATTCTTCTAGAGGATGCTGCCGCATAGCGGGGCGCCTTACGCACCGTCGCTTGATAAAGGACGTGACAAATGACGAAACTATCTCTGGGTGCTCACCCATATCTTTTGGGTTTTGAGCAGCTCGAACGCTTGGTCGAGCGCACGGCCAAATCGGCTGGCGACGGCTATCCACCCTATAATATCGAACAAACATCGGATCGCAGCTACCGGATCACGCTGGCGGTGGCCGGGTTTCGCGAAGAAGATCTCGCGATAACGCTGGAGGATTGCAGCCTCGTGGTCCGCGGCCGCCAAAACGATGAGCCGGATACGCGGGTGTTTTTACACAGGGGCATTGCGGCACGCCAGTTTCAGCGCAGTTTTGTGCTGGCGGACGGGGTTGATGTTGGCGAGGCCAATATGGAAAACGGACTTTTGCATATTGATCTGAGCCGGGCCGCGTCTGAGACCGTGGTTCAGACCATTCGTATCAACACTGTTGGAGGCAAAAAATGAAAACTAAGCTCGATCTGCGCAAAATCGCCGCCAAGGCGGTTTATGTGAAACCGGTTGCTGTTGCTGACTTGCCGGATGAGTTGCAAGACCAAGCTGGCGGTCGCGAGACCCTGTTTGCCGTGCATAATTCGGAAGGCCGCCAGTTGGCGCTGGTTGCTGATTGCAAGCTGGCCTTCGCGTTGGCCCGGCACCATGACATGGAGCCGATGACTTTGCATTAGGCCATGTTCAGGCCGGTGACCAAACTGCAAAAACCAAGAAAACAAAAGGCCCGCCTCGGAATGAGGCGGGCCTTTGTTTGCGTGATGATCAGGCGTTTAGCCTTTGATCAAGCCCATCGCTTCGAGCTTGAGGATCACCTGATGCGCGCAATTATCGACATCTGTATTCTCGGTCTCAATCCGCAGCTCTGGGTTTTCAGGCACTTCATAAGGGTCTGAAATGCCGGTGAACTCTTTGATCTTGCCTTCGCGGGCCAGCTTATACAGGCCCTTGCGGTCGCGGCGTTCGCATTCTTCAATCGAGGTGGCAACATGGACTTCAAGGAAGGGGCCGAATTCTTGAATGTCTTCGCGCACAGCGCGCCGTGTTGTCGCATAGGGCGCAATAGGCGCGCAAATGGCGATGCCGCCGTTTTTGGTGATCTCGGAAGCCACATAACCAATGCGGCGAATGTTAAGATCGCGGTGGGCTTTGGAGAAGCCCAGCTCAGATGACAGGTTTTTGCGTACCAGATCACCGTCCAGCAGGGTAACAGGGCGACCGCCCATTTCCATCAGCTTGACCATCAGCGCATTGGCGATGGTGGATTTTCCAGAACCGGAAAAGCCCGTGAAAAACACGGTGAAACCCTGCTTTGATCGCGCCGGTCTTGTGCGCCGCAATTCAGTCACCACTTGTGGAAAAGAGAACCATTCCGGAATGTCCAGACCCTCGGACAGGCGACGGCGCAGTTCGGTGCCGGAAATGTTCAAGACAGTCATGCCTTCTTCGACCTTGTCAGCCGGTTCATATTGCGCACGTTCCTGCA
>JAESRD010000192.1 GCA_016764835.1 Paracoccaceae bacterium
CCCTGCGCCTCAAGCTGCGCGGCCAACGCACGCCCAAGCCCGCCGTTTCCACCCGAGATAACAGCAGTCTTCATAATCCCGCCTGACGCCGCCAAAGATCAAAAACTTCGGCCGAGGCCAGCTCTGGCGTATAGCCGAACACGGATTTGAGCCTGTCATTGGCCAGCACCGGGCGATATTGCAAGAACCGGACCTGTTCTGGCCCGTATTGCGACAGGCCCAGCGGCCGGGCCACGGCCAAGGCGGCCTTCATCGCCCAAGCAGGCAGGCGCATCACCGGTTTGTTCATCGCCGCTGCCAGCGCGTCAATCGAGAGCCAGCCATCCCCGGCGACGTTGTAAATGCCGACCGGGCCATCCGTTGCGGCGCGTCTGACAATACGGGCAAGATCATGCGTCCAAATAAAGACAAACGGGCTATCGCTGCCCTTGATGGCAATCAACCGTTTGCGGCGAAAAAGAGCAGTAATTTGATTATCGGTGCCCGCGCCGAGCACGGTGCCGACACGCAACACGACCTGCTCTAAGTCAGGGTGCTGTTGCCGCGCGACCGCCAGTATTTCTTCAACCTGACGCTTATGGTCTGCATAGGGAAATTCCGGATTTCCGCGACAGGGCGCGTCTTCGGTCAACGGCACCGGATTATCGGCGTGATAGCCGTAAGCCGCACCAGAGCTGGTAATCACCAGCCGCCGGACACCCTGCGCCACGCAGGCGGCCAGCACGTTGCGTGTGCCGGTCACATCAACGGCAAAGGCCGCCTCGCGTGTCATCCCCGGCGGCGGTGTCACAATTGAGGCAAGATGCACCACAACATCGGGGCGCACCTTGCCGATTATGGCATCAGGATCGGTGCCGGTCACATCCATGCGCTCGAACTGCACCTGTTCTGGCAGGTCTGGACGCGCGAGATCAGTCACAACAATATCGTCGGGCGACAGCGCTGCGGTCAATGCACGGCCGACCATGCCCGCACCGCCTGTAATCAAAATACGCGTCATCGGCTCGCCACCGTGCGCGACATGATACTGGCCAGCGCCAGCCCCGATATCGCATGCCAAATGCCCCAAAACGCCGCGACAACCGCCATGCCGCCAAGTCCGCCGAAGAAGCCGAAGATCAAAACCAGCCCGAGACCAGAATTCTGGATGCCAGTCTCGATGGTCACCGCTCTGCGGTCAAACGGTGACAGGCCAGCGAGGGTCGCGGCCGCGTAGCCGCCAGCAAGACCCAGCGCGTTATGGATGACAACCAGCCCGGCAATGCCACCAGCGAAGCCCAGAAACAGCGTCCAGTTAGAGGCGAGAGCGATGATGACAAAGCCAATGAAAATCGCCATCGATATCCGTTGCAATGGCATCCGCAGTTTACTGGTCAAATCGGGGCGATAAGTGTTGAGCATCACACCCAGAACGAGCGGCAGGATCAGCATAAGACTGACAGTGATCGCCATGCTGACGGGATCAATCACAGTCATGCGCAGGATTTCGGCTGAAGGGGCGTAGAGGCTGCCCCAGAATGCGATATTGAACGGGGTGAGCACAATCGCCGCCACGGTCGCAAAGGCGGTCATCGACACTGAAAGGGCTGCATTTCCACCCGCGCGATGCGTGATAAAGTTGGAGATGTTGCCGCCCGGACAGGCCGCCACGAGGATCAACCCCAAGGCAACAGAGGCCTGCGGTTTTGCTATGAGCACAAGCAGGAAGGTCAATGCGGGCAGTATAACAAACTGCGACGCCAGCCCGACAATTAGCGGTTTGGGCGCCTTGGCTAACAGTTTGAAATCGCGCGGCTTTAGATCGATCGCGATTGAGAACATCACCACGGCAAGGATTGTGTTGAGCAGGGTCAGCGACCCGGCGGAGAAGTTTAGAATGGCGTCGTCGATCATGCTTTGCTCCCTCCCAATTTAACGATCCACTGGCTCACCGCCTTGCGGTAAGTCGCCTTGTCAACATAGTAGGCCATGCGCGGCAGGTCGATATAATCCATACCGCCGGTCGCGCGCTCAAAACCCTGCGCTTTGGTTTTTTGCAAGGCCTGCGCACCGTCGGTGCCAGCGCGCAGCCCCTTAATGTAGCGCACGACCATTTCTGCCTGTTCATGCCGCCCTTGCCAACCGAGGCCGGATGCCTCGACCATGCCAAGCACGAACAAATCGTCGCGTTCGGGGTGCATGCAGTTGAGGTAAAGATGCGGTGCTGCGCCTTGCCAGTTGAGATATTCATTATCAATAAACGGATAGTCAAGTTTGTAGCCCGTCGCGGCAAGGATCATGTCGTAATCCTCGGTCGCTCCATCCTTGAAATGCACGGTCTTGCCGTCGAATCGCTCAATGTCGGCGCGGACTTTAATGTCGCCGTGACCGGCATGATAAAGCACCAGTGAATTCACCACAGGGTGGCTCTCATATAACTTGTAATCCGGCTTGGGAAATCCGTATTTTTGCGGGTTGCCCACGAACCATTTGAGGATTGTCCCATCGACGATCCGCTTGAGCGCCATGGGAAGTTTTACCGCACCGCCCAAACTGTCGGCCGGCTTGCCAAACACATATTTGGGCACAAAGTAATAGCCGCGTCGCATCGACAGATCACATGACACGCCATGATGGATTGCATCCACGGCAATATCACAGCCGGAATTTCCAGCCCCGATAATCAACACGCGCTTGCCGTCAAACTGGCTTGCATAGCGGTACTGCGAAGAATGGATCAGCTCACCGCTGAAGTCGCCTTTGAAGCTGGGCATATTCGGCGTGCTCAGCGTGCCATTGGCGATCAACAGCCCAGAGAATTCTTCGACATGTTCGCCCGCATCATCGCGCCACGTGATCCGCCAGCCATCACGCGGGCCGCCCAACGGTGTACATGACAGCACCTCAGCGCCGAAATTGTAATGTTTACAAAGATCAAAATGCTGCGCGAATTCTTGAAAATACAGCTTCATTTCGCGGTGTGAAGGATATTCTGCCACCTCGTCTCGCATGGGAAATCAGCGAACTCAGTCATTTTCTTGGACGAGATCAGGTGCGCCGTCTCATACATGGTCGAGCGCGGGCCGTCGATGTCCCACAAGCCGCCCACACCTGCGTTAAGCTCAAACCCCTGGAAGCCAACCCCCTGCTCGACAAGCAGCTTTGCCGCGGCCAGTCCCATCGGGCCCGCCCCGATCAGCGCAAGCCGACTATCCTTATTTCCCATAGCGCCCTCCCAGTGCTACCACTTAACTTGAACAAATGTTCAACTTAAGGCAAGATATTTTCATGAAAGTCGTGCACCCCCCTGAAAAGAAGCGAAAAAGAGCCCCGTCAGCGCGCGCGTTGGCGACGAAACTGCGCGTATACGATGCGGCAGAAAAGGTGTTTGCGCAGCGCGGATACGATGGGGCAACGATCCGTGACATCGCCGCCGAGGCCGGAGAACCTGTCGGGACAATCCACCATCATGGCGGCGGCAAAAACGCCCTGTTTCATCGGATAGTTGCGCGCCGTGCCGAAACCCTATCACATGATCGTCTTGAGGCCCTCAAACAGGTTCAATCCGAGGGCGACCCTACCCTTGAACGTGTCCTTTCTGCCTTCATCCGCCCCTTTTCAGATTTAGCCGCCGCAGACCCGCGCTGGCGCGACTATGCCCGCCTTGTGGCCTTCGTGTCGGCTGATAGCCGTTGGCGTGATATCTCGACCGCGTGTTTCGACCCCGTGGCAGAAGTGTTCGTGGACGAGATTGTCAAACTTCTGCCCGCGACATCCAGAAAACTGGTTGTGGAAGGGTTTGTCTATTCAGTCTCCGCCATGCTCGCGCTGCTGACATCTCAAGATCGTATGGGCGCATTGGGCGCGGGACTAGAATTGGAAGGCAGCCAAACCGACAATCTCGTTCGCTTTTGTGCCGCAGGTTTTCGCGCGATTAGCCGAGAAAGCACAAAAAGCCTCCACGCCATTTTGGACACCTGAGCGGCATCACGTTTCATAAAACAATCATTCATGCTAATTCTGCGTAAAAACAATGCGTTAACCATGAACAAGTGTACTAGCCGCTCTGCTGTCCGCAATTGCTGCTGTGCAGGAAAGATTTTGGCTCGTTTTTGGATGTTTTTGGGCTCTGGCGGTAAGCAGAAATGTGCCAGCACGCGACACCATCATGATCTGGGCGCTGAGCGGGCGGTACTGCGGTTCGTTTCTCGGGTATGATCCAACGGATATAGAAGCCCCAGCCTGCCATTGGGCGAACCGGGGCTTGTCTTGTCTCTAATTGCCTTTGAGCAATGCCTCAAAGCGGCTGCGCAGTGCCGTTATCTGCGCACTGTCCAGCGCCAAACTGGCAATCGCTGTATCGGCTGGTTTGAGGATATCGCCCGCGCGCGCGATGGTCGGCTCATTGCCCTTGTCATCAACGCATAGCTCTTTGAGGCAACGTTGAAAAATGTCGGGATCAATGCCGGCGGATTTGAGCCAGTCATCAAACGCGCCGGTCAGCCCGCCATGCTTGGCAATGCAGCACAGCAGGCCAACCAGACCATGCCCGCAACCGCCCGCGCCGCCGCCATTGTCGCCGTCCGTATTGCCGCCCGGATTACGCGGCTGATCGCCGCCCGCCCAGACAGAGCCAGTGCGCAACTGCTCGCGAGTAAAGGGATGGTCGCCCGCCTGCCCGGATACGCCACCTATAAAGCCCAGCCACATTAGCGGTCATTTGCCCGGTAAAGACGCCCTCGCCCTGATGCACAAAGATGACCTTTTTCACTGAGCCATTGGGCCGGGTCACATTTGCCGCCACCGAGGCAGAACCGCGCAACGGCCCGCCATATTCAGTGATGATCACCTCCGACATCATACCCGCCCCCGGCGCGTGCCCGGTTTGGTCAAGCGATACCGCCATATGCAGATTGAATAGGTCTGCACAATCGCACTATAGGCGACGCCGTGCCCGCGCAGCTGCATTATCAGGCTCAGATAATACAGCAACATTTGGTTGTTATCGGCGGTAATATCGCCCAGCTGCGACGTTACACTGCTTAGGAACTTGCGGTAGGCCTTAACGTTCAGTTGCAATAAGAGATGCCAACGCCCCTCGCGCAGCGGCTTTGCGTCGGCGCTGACCAGCGGCAATGCGGCCCGCATGACCAGCGTAGGCCGTGGACCCTGAGTGCTCGAGCGACGGGTTTGCGGCAGCTTGCGCTGCGGTATAGACCTCGCCGCCGGGGGCTTCAAAAGCCATTTCGACAAGATAGGTAAAAGTCGCCAGCCCGACCGCCGTAATCTCGATATCGCTTTCGGTCACATCAAAGGGAATGCGGGCAAAGGGCGCGTCTGACGACAGCCTCCCTTCGGGGTCTAGGATGATGTCATTGTTGGAAATACCAGCAAGAATTTGCAGGTAGAACTTCTTCAATACAAAGGTATCATCCTCGGTGAGCAGCCCTGTCATCAGGGCGTAGCCACCCGTGGTCCCGGCCAAGGCCTCTAGGGTGACAGGGTCAATCTGCGCGGCGGTGCCACGGCCAACGGCAAAGACGGTTTGGTCAACGACGCCGTCGGCGACCTCGGCCACAGACTTGCTGGCCGCGCCCTTGCCATCCGTCAGAACAATTATCGCCTTGTTGGTATAAGCGCCGCCCAAATTGTCCAGCTGGTTCTTGGCGAACTCAATGCCATCGCCGGTGGCAGTGGTGCCCATTGGTTGGGCGCATAGCTGTTGATCGCCGTGCGCAGCGCACTGGGGTCAGCCCCGCCCGATAGCGCCCCAGCCACTTGGGTTGCCATCAATGGCTGCGCATCTTGGTCATAAGTATTAGCCCCAAGACCGGTATCATCATAGGTGACATCGGCCATAATGCGCGACGCATCTTGCGGGACAGAAGCCTTGGTACGCCCCTCTGAAGTGACATCAAGCATGCTACCAGAACGGTCAAACACCATTTGCACTGCTGCTGTCTCACGCGGGACGCAATCGCCGCTCAGTTTGATGTCAAAGACCTGCCCGCTCTCGACAACCCTAACCTGCTCCGAGACACCAGCGGCGGCGCAATCATTCCGGATCCAAATACGGGCCAGGCGCACCGAGCCGCCTGCAAGATCAGAGACGACAAAAGGCAAACCGTCCACCGCAGAGGGGGCCACCCCGATCAAAGGTGACATCCAACCGGTAAATGTTGAACCCGCAGGCAATCGCTTCTTCGTTAAAGGGCGGCGTGGCAAAGAATTTAGCGACAAAATCATTAACGTCCTGTTGAAACTGACCCATGCGCGCAGCGGCATACCCGTCGGCGACAATCACCATATTCAATCGGTCTGCGGGGCTGCCGCCATCATGAACCTTAACAAGTCCAAAAATTGAACCATCAGAGGGACCCATCACAGTATCCTTTCAAAAACTACTTTTAAAATAAGAGCCGTGGACGAGCCAAAAATTTGCCGGCTCTTGCTACGCAGAAAATAATCTTGATCCGCGCGTCGAGGTTACAAATCCCCTGACAATAGCTCTTTGGCAGCGCCGCCCCGTTTGTCCCGGCGCAACAGATGAAAACTTGCGACATCAGGCCCGCCAGGAACAACGATTGACAGCGCCTTTGGGGCTGAGGAATTGACCATTGTCAGCCCCCGAACGCCCAGCCCGGTGCGCACCTCTATCATCGGCGACAACACGGCTGCATCAATAATGCTCGCGTAAACGCACCCTGTTTTGGTCGCGCGTCTCCAGCCAATTACCAGCCTCTCTGCCGATTGCTGATAGATGTCGCGCCGGCGGGACTCGCATTGTAACACGTTGTTTTTGCAGCAGACGTGGTTTCCCGTCTGTGACGGAAAATGTTAAACGGATCGCAGTCATGTCGATCTCAAAATACAAATAAATAGTAATAAAATATATTG
Source organism: Paracoccaceae bacterium (assembly GCA_016764835.1). The sequence continues at coordinate 6,877 of JAESRD010000192.1, forward strand.
AATTTAGTGCTGTCCAGATAGCATATGCCACCGTTTCCATCAAGTCCGGCACCCGGTATGGTTATCCACACCACGGCAAATTACCGCTTGTTTCGGCAGCCCGTCAGCCCCCAACGACAGATCAATCAGCACCCGATTGCGGCCCGTCTGCCGTGTTGTGCGCGAGAACAGCAACGTTATTCCACATGCCAAATGCCGCAATTTGGTGATTTCCAATTGGCTAGGGTCAGGACTCATAACCAGAATAACACGATAGAAGCCAGAATAATGGCTGAGAGGA
>JAESRD010000193.1 GCA_016764835.1 Paracoccaceae bacterium
GCACGTCCTTGCCGGTGCAGCTGATCACTGGTGCATCGAGATAGTCAAACGCCTGCTGCATGATCTGGCTGCCGATATAGGAGCCGATAGAGCCCTGCGGCCAACCTTCTTCAACGGTGATACAGCGGTTCGTCTTGCGCACGCTGGCCAATACGGCTTCCATATCCATGGGCCGCAAAGTACGCAGGTCAATCACCTCGGCGCTGATACCGTCTTCAGCCAGTTTCTCAGCGGCCTCAGTGGCGTAACGCACGCCGATGCCGATGGTAACAATGGTCAGATCATCACCCGGACGGACGATACGGGCCTTGCCAAATGGCACGGTGTAATCCTCAAGATCGGGCACATCGAAGGCCTGACCGTAGAGCATTTCATTCTCTAGGAAGACCACTGGGTTATTGTCGCGGATGGCGGTTTTGAGCAGACCTTTGGCGTCAGCCGCGGTGTAAGGCATGACCACTTTGAGGCCGGGCACTTGCATATACCATGCGGCATAACACTGGCTGTGTTGGGCGCCAACGCGGGCTGCGGCACCGTTTGTGCCACGGAAAACCATGGGCGCACCCATTTGGCCGCCGGACATATACAGTGTTTTTGCCGCCGAATTGATAATGTGATCAATGGCTTGCATGGCGAAGTTAAAGGTCATGAACTCAACAATAGGCCGCAGACCACCAAAGGCGGCACCAACGGCAATGCCGGTAAAGCCGTGCTCAGTGATCGGCGTGTCGATCACCCGCTTTTCGCCAAATTCATCAAGCAGACCTTGGCTGACCTTATAGGCGCCCTGATATTCAGCGACTTCTTCGCCCATCAGGAACACGCTCTCATCGCGGCGCATTTCTTCGGCCATGGCGTCGCGCAGAGCTTCGCGCACGGTCTGGCTTTTCATCTTGGTACCTTCGGGCCAGTCGGGTGACGTATCAACCGGGGCAGCGACGACGGCTGGTGCGGCGGCGGCTGGTGCTTCAACTGGTGCGCTGGCTGTTGGCGCAGATGACACGACATCAGCCATGCTTTCGCCCTCTTCGAGGATCACCGCGATCAGGGTGTTAACCTTTACGCCTTCGGTCCCGGCCTCAACGAGGATTTTGCCGACGATGCCCTCATCGACAGCCTCAAATTCCATCGTTGCTTTATCAGTCTCGATCTCGGCCAATATATCGCCAGAGGCGACAGAATCGCCCTCTTTGACCAGCCATTTGGCCAGCGTGCCTTCTTCCATTGTTGGAGAAAGCGCCGGCATAAGAATTTCAGTTGCCATTAGAAAGTCACCCCTGAAATTTGCGTGTCATTATGTGTTTGTACCATCATCGCGTTTGGTCTCCTCTGCCAAGCTTGGCCATTCTGATGGCCTAACCCGGTGCAAGTTCTTCAATAATATCAGCCAGTTACCTATGCTTACGCATAAATATCTGTCCAAAGCTCGGACGCATCCGGCTCAGGGCTGGTTTTGGAGAACTCGGCCGCCTCGTTGACAGTCGCCTTGATCTCTTTGTCGATCTGCTTGAGGTCTTCCTCAGTGGCATGTTTGCCGGTCAGCAAAAGCTGGCGCACATTCTCAATCGGGTCGCGCTCTTCGCGGACCTTTTGAACCTCTTCGCGGGTCCGGTATTTGGCCGGATCAGACATGGAGTGGCCACGGTAGCGGTAGGTTTTGACCTCAAGAATGTAGGGGCCGTTGCCAGAGCGACAATGCGCGGTGGCGCGCAGACCGGCGGCTTTAACCGCCAGCACATCCATGCCGTCAACTTCTTCGCCTTCAATGCCATATGCTGCACCACGTTGCCAAAGCGAAGGCGACTTGGTTGAGCGTTGCACCGAAGTGCCCATTGCATATTGGTTGTTTTCAATAACAAAAACAACGGGAAGCAGCCAAAGCTCGGCCATGTTATAGGTCTCATAGACCTGACCTTGGTTGGCAGCACCATCACCAAAATAGGCAAATGTTACGCCGTCAGTACCATTATACTTGTCAGCAAATGCCAGCCCGGCGCCAAGTGGCACCTGTGCGCCAACAATACCGTTGCCGCCGTAGAAATGCTTCTCTTTCGAGAACATATGCATCGAGCCACCCTTGCCAGCACTATAGCCGCCCGACCGTCCGGTCAGCTCGGCCATAACACCTTTAGGGTCCATGCCACAGGCCAACATATGGCCGTGATCGCGGTAAGAGGTAATGCGTTTATCGCCCTCTTTCGCCGAGGCTTCTAGCCCAACGATAACAGCCTCTTGGCCGATATAAAGGTGACAAAAACCGCCGACAAGACCCATGCCATATAACTGGCCAGCCTTTTCTTCAAATCGGCGGATCATTAGCATTTCACGGTAGTGACCAAGCAGTTCTTCGGCCGAAAGATTGGCCTTAGCTGTGGCTTTTTTGGCTGCCATGGGGCGCTCCTCCTCGCAACATAATGGATAGTTTAACCTTAAACTATTTAATACATGAGCAGAGTTAACATGGCTATGGTGAATATGGTGCAGAGCGGCCAAAGCGCCGCATGACCGCTATGCGCCCAGCGAAGAAGTGGTTAACCGGTAGGCGAGGGGAAGGTAGAGTAGGGTTAGCGGATGATCATCTCATCAGCGCGGATCATGCCCAGCACATTGCGCGCTTGCTCATCAAGCAGATCAAGGTCGAGATAATCATCAGACAGCCTGTGGGTCAGGTTTTCCATCTCGCTCATTTCAGCGTTAAGCATGGCTAACTCATCTGACAATGCGCGCACTTCACTGTTTAGCTCGGCCCGGCGAAACAGGCCGAAATTACCCTGCACTGCGGCAAAGGCAAAGTAGAGGCCAAGCAGCCCCATAAGGAAAATGTAAAAGAGTGCGCCCAATGCCGGGCGGCCGCGTCTGAGCATCTTTGCCTCGTTGCTGCATCATTTAGCGCGCAGCTGGGCATGTTTTGCACACTCATTTGCCGGGGGGCAACATCTTTTCATCACTTTGCGAATCGGGGGCGAATCAGCGCCCGACTGCGGCAATTCTGCCCCAGTGATTAGCGAGGGAAAGCTGGCCAAAAGGGCAGGCACTGCCCCAATTTAGAAGTCTTCAAAATAGACTTGGGTGTCAAACGTGCCGATCATAGTTGAACATAGGTCAACGGGCGTGTTGTGTGACGGGCAAAACTGAGCCTCAAATTCACCCGCGATTTGGCCAATAGGTGCTGAACCTTCGCGGTTCATCTCGGTCAGCGTCAATGTCGCCGGGCCGCCAAAGTTCATTTGGCTCGCTATCCTGCCGCCACTAGGGGCCCAAATGTAGGCAGTATGGGCTTGGCCAATGACGAACGCGTCAAAAAACGCGTTAATGCCAAAATACCCATTGCCATTGTTAATTTGGTCGGTCGGAAAAGTGTGAATGCTCAATCTCACTCCATTATCTGCATTATCTGCGATACCCACGCTAGGGCTAGCGGGATTGAGCGGGTATTGGTAGATCAGCAAATTGTGCGTGGTGCCGCCCATATTGATGACAATTTCGCCCAATACAGGCAGCGTGTCCTCGGCTGGCGGTGTCTGCACACAGCCAGCCAATAATAGCATGAAGGTCAGTAGCCAAATCAGACCGCCCCGGTCTACGCCTTGTTCAGATAAATATCGACCAACTTGCCCAGCATTTCCAGCGCTTCATCGCGCGGCCGTTGGAACGAGTTGCGGCCAATGATAGAGCCATTGCCGCCGCCATCGCGGATCGCACGCGCATCATCATAAACCGCATCGGCGCCTTTGGCAGCACCACCCGAGAATACGATCAAACGACGGCCATCAAATGCCGACTGCACACAATGCGCGACCCGCGCTGCTTGTGTTGAGATGTCAATCTTTTGCTCCAAATAGACCTTCTTGGCCTCGGGCAAAGAGAGGTGATCAGTCGACAGCTTAACCTTGATGATATGGGCGCCCAAAAGAGCCGCCATCTGGGTCGCATAAGCCGCAATATCAATCGCTGTTTCGGCGTCTTTATCAAGGTCTTCGCCGCGTGGATAAGACCAGATTACGGTGGCAATGCCCTTGGCCGCAGCCTCACGCCGCATCTCGGCAATGTCGCTAAACATGTCCAGCCCGGCCGATGAACCCGGATAGATGGTGAAGCCAATAGCTGATGCGCCAATGCGCAACGCATCATCAACCGAGCCAGTGATCGCTTGGGTTTTTGGGGCCGCAGCCGGGATCAGAGAATTGGCTGAGTTGACCTTCAAAATTGTCGGGATCTGACCGGCAAATGTATCAGCACCAGCTTCCAGCGCGCCAAGTGGGGCGGCGTAGGCGTTCATGCCCGCATCAATGGCCAGCTGGTAGTGATAGTGGGGGTCATAGCCACCCGGATTGCCCGCAAAGCAGCGCGCGGGCCCGTGTTCAAAGCCCTGATCAACCGGCAGAATGATCATTTTGCCAGTGCCACCCAGACGGCCAGCCATCAAAATACGGGCAAGGTTTGCTTTAACGCCGGGCGTTTCGCCCTCATATTTGCTCAAAATATCGCGGACGGTTTGGGTCATAGCCATGGAACAGACTTTCTATAAATAGGGTCGCACCCGGCATAGACCGCCCGTGCGGTGGTTGCAATTGAGTTAACGCTAGCAGTGCATAGGTTAATTACCGCTAAGTGCCGCCACACCCGGCAATGTTTTGCCTTCCATCCATTCAAGGAAGGCGCCGCCAGCGGTTGAAATATAGGTGAAGTCGTCGGCCACACCGGCCAAATTGAGCGCCGCCACTGTGTCGCCGCCGCCTGCAACCGAGATCAACCCAGCTTCGACCGTTAGCCGCGCAGCCTCTTTGGCGGCCGCCATTGTCGCGGCATCAAATGGTTCAATCTCAAACGCGCCGAGCGGGCCGTTCCATATTAGGGTCTTGGCCTCGGCCAAAGCGGCGCTGATCCGGGCCACGGTGTCTGGGCCCGCATCTAAGATCATCGCATCTTTGGGGCAGGCAGTGGCGGGCAGGGTCTCATTGGCTGCATTGGCGGCAAACTTACGGGCGACGACAATGTCAGATGGCAGCAAGATCGTGCAGCCCTCTGCCTCGGCTTTGGCCAAAATGGCGCGCGCCGTGTCGGCCAGATCATGCTCGCAAAGCGATGTGCCAACCTCATGGCCCTGTGCGGCCAGAAACGTGTTGGCCATGCCGCCGCCAATCACCAGCGTGTCAACTTTGGCCACCAGATTGCCCAACAGCTCCAGCTTGGTCGAAACCTTCGCCCCGCCAACCACGGCAACAACCGGGCGTTTTGGCGTGCCAAGAGCGGCTTCCAGCGCACCCAGCTCCTCGGCCATCAACCGGCCAGCGCAGGCGGGCAACAGCCGGGCCAAACCTTCGGTCGAGGCATGTGCGCGGTGGGCGGCCGAGAAGGCATCATTGCAATAGATGTCACCAAGCGAGGCCAAACGCGCGGCAAAGCCCGCATCGTTTTGTTCTTCGCCCGGGGCAAAGCGGACGTTTTCTATCAGCAGAACTTCGCCTGCGGGCAGGGCATCTATGGCGGCGGCGTAGCTGCCATTGGCAAAGTTTACCTTCACGTCGAACGCCGCCTCAAGCGCCGGGAGCAACGCCCGCAATGACAGCGCCTCATCTACCTTGCCTTTGGGTCGGCCCAAATGCGCCAGCAAAACCGGCTTGCCACCGGCGGCCAAGATGTCAGTCACCGTCGGCACGATCCGCTCGATGCGGGTGGCGTCAGTCACCACACCGTTTTCCATTGGCACATTAATATCAACCCGGGTCAGCACGCGCTGGCCCTTAAGATCGAAATCATCAAGTGTTTTCCAGCCCATAGCGGTGCTCCTTAGCCAAACCTAATCATGCGCCCGTAACGGTTGGACAGTTCTGGCGCAGTATGTAACGCTGCCTTTTAGAATGATTTTTTATTGAACAACATAGGGGTGTCACAATGGCCCGCTTTTTCTTTGCTCTTGCGCTGGTATGTGCCAGTTTTTTGACCCTGCCACAGGCGGCGAGCGCCCAGCAGCTGCTTGAGAGCTACACCGCCATGCTGTCATCGCGAGATCATTATAATTCGAACGGTCAACGCCTGACCCAGCCTTGGCAAATTATCCGCCAAGACCGGGCTAACTTTCACCGCTTTGGCCGGGCTGATCCGCAAGACCAATGGGACAGCTTCTTTGGCTCAATGGAGAACCGCGGCATTGCCGAACGCATGATGCTAAACGGCAGCATAA
>JAESRD010000194.1 GCA_016764835.1 Paracoccaceae bacterium
GAATGGCAATAGCCCTTCTCGGTCACGGTCAACGTCACGATCTGGGCCGATGCCAGCGCGGCCAGCACAGCGCTTGGCTCTTCTGGCGCGACCAGAACCTGTTGCACTACGTCGATAATCTGCGCTGACTTGCCCTCGGGGCCCAGCTCTACGGCCGTATAGGCGCAGCCCTGCGGCACTAACTTGTCGCGCTGGCCGGGGCTTTTGAGACTGACGCCAATAATCCCCCACTCGCCGCCAGACTTGGCCATCGCCTCGGCGATATAGATTGCGCCATGCGCTCTGAAAAACGCGCCGAGGCCGAGATGAACAATGCCAGCCTTCGGCGTGGGCGCGCTTGCGGGGCGGGCGAGGCGGGCGTTCATAACCGGTACGCCGTTTTGGCCAGATCGGCTGTCAGCGCTTGCGCCATCTCATGTGCTTCGTCTAGCTCAATGCGGTGGTCTGACACCAGCGTTGCCAGCCATGCACAATCAGTCCGGCGGGCCACATCATGGCGCGCCGGGATAGAGCAGAATGCCCGCGTATCATCGTCGAAACCGGCAGTGTTATAGATGCCAGCCGTCTCGCCGGTCGCTTCGCGAAAGCGCATCATGCCTTCAAAGCTGTCATAAAACCACCATGGCGGGCCGAGGGTCAGCGATGGGTAGGTGCCAGCCAGCGGCGCCAGCTCGCGCGAATATACAGTCTCGTCCAGCGTGAACAGGACGATCTTCAGCCCCGGCTCAAGCCCGACACTGTTCAGCAACGGCCGCAGCGCCTCAACATAGTTGGTCGGCTGCGGAATATCGAACCCCTTGTCGCGGCCAAACTTGGCATGGACCAGCGGCGAATGGTTGCGCACAGAGCCTGCATGGATCTGCATGGTCAGCCCGTCTTTTGCGCTCATCCGGGCCATTTCGGTCAGCATCTGCGCGCGGAAAGTCTCGGCATCGGCGGCGCTGGCTTGCCCGGCAAGGCACCGGGTGAACAGGCCGCTGGCATCGGCTTTGTTAAGGTCTGCGGTTAGCGCGGTCGGGTGGCCATGGTCGGTCGCCGTGCAGCCCAGTGTTCTAAAGAATGCGCGTCGGGCGCGGTGGGCGGCAAGGTAGCCTTTCCAATGGGTGGTGTCTTGCCCGGTAAGTGCGCCAAGCTGCATCACATTGTTGGCGAAACCGGCAAATTCGGGGTCCACACACGCATCGGGGCGATATGTCGGCACGATCCGGCCGTTCCAGCCTGACTGGGCAATCGCCGAATGATGGCTCAGATCATCAAGCGCGCCGTCAGTGGTGGCCAGAAGTGCGATGTTGAACTGGTCAAACAGCGCGCGTGGGCGGAAATCATCGCCCTTTAGCCGCTCCGCAATCAGGTCATAATACCGCTCGGCATTATCGGCGCTCAGCCGCTCGGAAATGCCGAACAGGGTCTCAAATGAATGGTCGATCCAAGCCCGTGTCGGGGTACCGCGAAACAAGTGGTAATGCGAGGCGAACAGCTCCCAAATTTTGCGCGGATCGGTCTCTGTCGGGCCACCATCGGCGCGGGGCACGCCCAGCTCTTCAAGCGCCACGCCCTGCGAAACCAGCATGCGAAAGATGTAATGGTCTGGCACAACAAACAGCTGCGCCGGGTCGGGGAAGGCCTCATTGCTGGCAAACCATGCCGGGTCGCAATGCCCGTGCGGGCTAATGATCGGCGCATGCTCGATCTGTTCAAACAGCGCGCGGGCAATGGTGCGTGTGCCCGGATCTGCGGGGAAAAGCCTGTCAGGGTGTAGAAGGGGCATGAATGATCCTTTGAATTTAGCAGGCAGCGCTGACCAGCGCGCCTTTAGCCATAACCACATGCGAGGCCAGATCATGACCCGCCTGAAGTGCTGTTTGAACAGTGGCGCCACCAAGGCGCGCACAAAGATAACCGCCGTTAAAACTGTCGCCAGCGCCGGTTGTGTCAACCGGGGTGACGCGGGCCAAATCGTCAAGGCTGCCCATGCCGTCGGGCGATGTGAACACCACCGCGCCGCCGCCGTTTTTGACGATAATCTCAGCCACGCCCGCCGCGCGGTAACGGGCCAGAGTCGCGGCGGGGTCTGCGTCGCCAAAGGCATCGGCCTCGTCATCATAGCTGGGTAAGATAATGGTTGAGACGGCGGCAGCGCGCATGATCCAGTCGCAGGCCGCGGCGGTGTTTTGCCATAGTTTGGGCCGAATATTGGGATCAAAGGCCACAATCTTGCCCGCCGCTTTCGCAGCACCCAGCGCAGCCAACAGGGCGGCGCGGCGACCGTCGGCCAAAATGGCCAAGGTGATGCCGCTAAAATAGATGATGTCGGCGCTGTTTATCGCCCCGGTTAGCGCGGCTTCGTCATCGGCCAAATGCCGGGCCGCAGATTGGCCGCGCCAGTAGCTAAAGCTGCGCTCGCCCTGATCAAGCGATATCGCATAAAGCCCCGGCTCGCGGGCAGGGTCAGTGCCAATATAGCTTGTGTTTAGCCCGGCTGATTCTAAGAATTTTAGGATTTGATCTGAGAACCGACCCTCACCCAACCGGGTAAAATAGGCCACGTCCCAATCTTTGCCCAACAGCCTGCGCGCATACCAAGCGGTGTTGAGCGTGTCGCCCGCTACGCCCATCTGCCACAAGCCGCCATCGGCCTGCGACAGTTCCAACATGCATTCACCAATAGAGAGGAACTGTTTCATCGACACTCACATTAACTGCTTTAATTTCAACTACATACCGACAATTTAGCGGCCGCCATGGTGCTGGGTAATCTTGTTCGCAAGTGCGAAAACAAGCGCGGCAATCGCTGTTTTATTGAATGGTAGTCAGACAACATCGCCGCCAAGCTATGCCAGCCCGCAAGGATCGGCAATAGCGATCGGCAATGCAAAAACGGGGCAAAATCTGGCTTGTTCTTTGCCAAACAAGATGGAAACCATATGTGCAGGCCCGCAAACATATGAGCGGAAGACCTATTTTGGAGCAACATATGACCTCGTCTCTCTTGACCCGCCTGCGCGCGCCAACAGCCCCCGTTGGCGGCGTGCTTGCCGATGAATGGGCGCTGGCAGACATTCGCTTTGTCGCTAATGAGCCGGTGATTGAACAGCAACATGCCCGCGCTGTGGGCGAGCTGTTTGACTGCATTCGGGCCAAGGGCGACGTGCCGCTGATCCTGCATGAGGGCGGGGTCTATGATGGCTGTTGGATGGAGAGCACCGGCTCAATAAACACCGAGCTGCTGGCCCGGTTCTTGCCCCATGTCGCCGCCGACACCTACGCCGCCTTTGCCCGCCACCAGCGCGCCGATGGGCTGTTTCCCTACAAGGTCACGCCTGATGGTCCGGCCTATCTGCAAATTCAAATGGTCACGCCATTCGCCCGCTGCGTTTGGAACCATTATTGCCTCAATGGCAAAGACGGTGCCTGGCTGGCCGACATGTATCAAGCCATGGCCCGCAATGATGAGTGGCTGGCTGCCAACCGCGACACCCGCAACACAGGCGGCGTCGAGGCGTTTTGCACCTTTGACACTGGCCATGATCAATCCTCCCGCTTCTGGCATATCCCCGATGCGCCCTATGCCAATGACCCGGCCCAGTGCCACGCCAATAACCCGCTTTTGCCGCTTATCGCCCCCGACCTTACCGCCAATGTCGCCTGCCAACGCGCCTATATGGCGCTGATCGCCGAGGCTTTGGGCGAAGACGCCGCCCCGTGGCGGGCCAAGGCCGCAGCCTCTCGCGCCGCGCTCTACGCCCAGTGTTACGACGAAGAAGATGGGTTCTTTTATGACCGCGACCGGCATGAGCGCCTGTGCAAAGTCCAGTCAGACGTGCTGCTGCGCGTGTTGGCCTGCGAAATGGTGGATGACGCGTTTTTTGACGCCACACTCGCCCGTTACCTGCTCAACACCCGCAAATTCTTTGCCCGCTACCCGTTCACCTCCATCGCCCTTGATGACCCGCGTTTTGACCACACCTTTGGCCAAAACAGCTGGAGCGGGCCGACCAATTTTCTGACCATCATCCGCGCCGCCCATGCGTTTGAGCACCATGGACGCCATGTGGAGATGACATGGGTGATGCAGCCGATCCTGTCGGCTTTGTTCAAGGCCAAAGAATTTGCCCAGACCATATCCCCGCATACGGGCGAGGCGGGCTACACATCGGTCTATGCGCCGACAATCCTGTGTCTGCTCGACTTTATCGAGCGACTTTGCGGGATATTGCCGCGCCCCGAGGGCACGCTTTGGTTCACTGGCCTCGTGCCCGTGCCCGTTGAGCACCGCGACGCGACCCGCCAAACCGGCTACGGGCGCAGTGTGGATGACCACCGATTTGAGATGATAAACGAGACCGGCACCTGCACGGTTCTGCGCGATGGTGCGCCGCTGTTCAGCCTGCCGCTCGGTGTGCGGGTGATAACCGACCGCTCCGGCGCGGTAGAGGCGCTTGTCGGCATGAGCGTTAGCACTGTGGCGGGCATCTTCGAGACCGGGGGCGCGGCGCTGCCCTTCACCATTGGCCCAAATGAGGTGCTTAAATTGCAAGGCGGCGCATGGGTTCAGACCCGAAAGCCCGGCTATGTCCCCCCAAACCATGACTAGACTACCATACAATTTCAGCGGTTTTTCGATCACAAATAATCAATTTCAATCAAATGAGGACATATTCTGCAGTGCAGCGATTGAAAATGATTGACTTGTCCCGCGATCTGTTCAAGCTTGGTTAAATAACAAGAGAATAATCTTAAGGGAGGACAGCATGTCCACATTTTCTCGCCGGTCATTTTTAAAGACCACGGCCGCCGGTGCTGCGGCCACAGCTGTGGCTGTGCCCGCATGGGCGCAAACAGCAGAAATCCGGCATTTTTGGTGGGGTAACCCAGAGCGCGATCGTCGCACATTTGGCGTGATCGACGTGTTTAACGGCAAGCATGCCGATATCAATATGACCGGTGTCTTTTTTCACACGGCCGCGTTTCTTCCATGGAATGGAC
>JAESRD010000015.1 GCA_016764835.1 Paracoccaceae bacterium
TGTCAGAGGCGGTCATTTCCAGCGCCCCATTGGCGAAGGCTTTGCGCAGCTCTTGCATCTGGGTGATCGTGTGTAGCCACGGGTCGAACCCGACCTTGCCGCCTTCGGGCAAGGCGCCAATCAGCCAGTCTGACAAGCTGGTTTCAGGCCAGTCAACCGGGGTGAACACATCCGTATCCACCTCGCTGCGCACTTGCACCCGGTAGCGGCCATCGACAAAAACGCCAGCTTGGTCTTGTAGGCAAACCGCAAACCCGGCCGATCCGGTAAAGCCGGTTAGCCAGCTGAGCCGCGCATCGCAATCAGCGACATATTCGCCCTGATGCGCGTCAGCCCGCGGCGTTAGCCAAGCAGCAAACCCCTGTTGCGCCATGACAGCGCGCAAAGCTTTTAGCCGGGGCGGGCCTTGTTTCGGCTGTGAGCTGACTTCAAATGTCTGAAACATATTAGCTAACCTTTTTCATGCCCCGCGCGCGCGCCCGAGGATCATTATCAAACAAGGAGGCCAGTTGTTCGGTCATCGCCCCGGCCAGCTGCTCTACATCGGTAATAGCGACGGCGCGGTCATAATAACGGGTTACGTCATGGCCAATGCCAATAGCTATCAGCTCAACCGCGCTGCGTTTTTCGACCATAGCAATGACATCGCGCAGGTGTTTTTCAAGAAAGTTCGACGGATTAACGGACAAGGTGCTGTCATCCACCGGCGCGCCATCTGAGATAACCATCAGCACTTTGCGCGCCTCGGGCCGGGCCGCCAGCCGCTTATGCGCCCATTCAAGCGCTTCGCCGTCGATGTTTTCCTTGAGCAGGCCTTCTTTCATCATCAAGCCAAGATTAGCCCGCACACGCCGCCATGGCGCATCGGCCTTTTTGTAGATGATATGGCGCAGATCATTGAGCCTGCCGGGCATGGCCGGGCGACCCGCAGCCAGCCATTTTTCACGGGCTTGGCCGCCTTTCCAAGCGCGGGTGGTAAAGCCGAGGATCTCGACCTTGACCTGGCAGCGCTCCAGCGTGCGGGCCATCACATCAGCGCAGATTGCGGCGATGGATATAGGCCGGCCACGCATTGAGCCGGAATTATCGAGCAGAATGGTCACCACCGTATCGCGAAAATCGGTGTCCTTTTCCATCTTAAAACTCAGCGGTGTGGTCGGGTTGGCCACAACCCGTGCCAAACGCCCGGCATCCAGAATGCCCTCTTCAAGATCAAAGTCCCATGAGCGGTTTTGCTGCGCTTGAAGGCGGCGCTGCAACTTATTGGCCAAACGGCCAACGGCGTTTTTGAGCGGGTCGAGCTGCTGGTCGAGGTATGAGCGCAGACGCTCCAGCTCGGCAGGCTCGGCCAGTTCTTCGGCGCCAATCTCTTCGTCATCATCGGTGCTGAACACATTATAATGCGGGTCAGCGTCCGAATAGGCGGGCGGCGGCGGCTCTAACGGGGCTTCGCCATCAGGCATTTCCTGTTCTTCGGTATTGTCAGCATCGGCCAACTCATCCATCGAGACTTGCGCCTCGCTGGGGTCGGTCTCTTCGTCTTGGGCGCGCTCCGGGCTGGCATCATCCTCTTCGCCCGCGCCGTCCTCTTCGCCCTGCTGTTCTTCATCCTCGCCTTGGCCATCATCTTCGGCGTTTTCTTCTGACTGGTCATCAACGCTGTCAGGGTCTTCGCCCAACTGGTCGGCGTAGCCGAGATCAGCGATCAGACTGCGGGCAAGGCGGGCAAAAGCGGCTTGGTTATCAAGCGTCTCATCGAGCAAATCGAGCTGGCCACCGGCTTGTTCTTCAATATGGTCGCGCCATAGGTCGAGCACTTTGTCAGCGCCGGGCGGCAAAGCGCGCCCGGTGGTCAGCTGGCGGACAAGATAGCCCGCCGCTTCGGCCAGTGGCGCGTCGCTGGCTTCTTTTATTTGGTCATAGCCACGGCTGCGGGCATGGGCGGCAATCTTGGCATCAATATTGCCAGCAGTGCCGGGCATATGGCGCGCGCCGAGCGCTTCAACACGGGCGGTTTCCATGGCCTCATACAGCTCACGCGCCATGGGGCCGCTGGGCAAATAGCGGGCATTTACCTTCGCGTCATGGTGCTTGTGGCGCAAAGCGAACGCATCAGCCGTGCCACGGGCCAACAACACCTCTTCAGCGGTCATCCGGCGCGACACTTGCGGTAGGCGCAAATTGTCGGCGGTTTGACCGGGCGGATCTATTGAGAAACTGACCGCCAGATCAGGGTCATCGGCCATGACTTTTGTCGCTTCTGCAAGCGCTTTTTTAAACGGATCGGCGGGGTTGTCATTGGGCTTTTGCATGCATTCCATAAATCATTGGCGGCGGGTTTGGGCAAGAGCGCATTGGCAGTTAGCTGGGCGGCCAGCACGCCGTAAAGTCAATCGCGTTGATCTTGCAAGAATGTACAAGCGCCACGGTCGGCCAGCATCATTGTGTCAAAGATATCGAGCCCTTCTTCGTGCCGGGCCAGCATGTGCAGCAGATAAAAGTCGCGGTGGCTATCAACCATGCCGATCACGAAGGCGGCGGCGCGGTCGATCTTGTCTGGGTCAGATTGATCTTCGCCGGTCTCGATCATCCGCTGCTCAACGGCGACACCGAATAGAAACCTGATCGCGTCGCGGGTCTCATCGGCAAATTCGCCCTCAGTATCAATGCCGCCAGCAGCCGTGAGCATGGCTTTGAAATAACCGGCGCAACGGGTCAAAGCATAGAACTGATTTTCGCCAGCGGTGACGGCGGCAATAACGCTTTGCGGCTCACCGGGGGTGAGGGCTGTTTCTTGAGCCAACCCGGCAAGGGGCGCGCAAACCAAGAGGGCTGCGGCAGAGACGGCTAAGCGAATTTTCATAACGTGCTCCTCGCGGGCGCTAGCGGTTCGCAAGGACTGCGCACCAATCTGGCCTTGTTTGGCCAGAATAGGGTGCGGCCAGCCCGGCGGCAACCATGGTCTGCTCCAGCGGCACGCCGTCTAGCGTAAGCCCCACAAGCGGGCGGCCATAGCGGCCTTGGCCCTGAAACTCGGGGATAATGAATTCAGCCTCGATCAACAGCTGCTCAAGATAGCGTTTGGCCCGTTCGCCGAGTGCGCGCTCAGAGGCGCAGCCGGGCTCATATGTTTCGGGGGTGTCAAAGCCGGTCAGCCGGACATTGCCGTCAAAACCGTCGCAAACCATCGTGATCGTGTCGCCGTCAACAATCCGGGTGATGGCGCAATGCGGGATCTCATCAGAGGGGATGCCGGCGATCATGTTTGGCAGATTGAGCACGGTCAGCTCAGCCGTCACCTCTGGCTCATTGCAGCCGACCAGCCCGAGGGCTGCAGCTGCAATGAGGAGACCAAAGCGCATTGTTAGACTGTTGCCATGCTCACGGCGCTTTCGGGCAGCTCTTCGTCAAAACAACGCTGATAGAGCTCGGCAACCGTTTGCCGCTCTAACTCATCACATTTGTTGAGGAAGGACAGCCGGAACGCATAGCCGACATTGCGGAAAATCTCGGCGTTTTGCGCCCAGTTTATCACCGTACGTGGTGACATAACCGTGCTCAGATCGCCGTTCATAAACGCGGTGCGGGTTAGGTCGGCGACGGTGACCATCTGGCTAATCTGCTTGCGGCCAGTATCAGAGTTAAACCGGGGGCATTTCGACAGCACAATCGCCACTTCGGCGTCATGGCTCAGATAGTTGAGTGTTGCCACCAGCGACCACCGATCCATCTGCGCTTGGTTAATCTGTTGCACACCGTGATACAGGCCGGTCGTGTCACCAAGGCCAACCGTGTTAGCGGTGGCAAACAGCCGGAAAAACGGGTTTGGTGTCAGGATCTTATTTTGGTCCATCAGCGTCAGCTTGCCGTCATGCTCCAGCACGCGCTGGATCACGAACATCACGTCAGGGCGGCCCGCATCATATTCGTCAAAGACGATGGCAACAGGGTTGCGCAGACACCAAGGCAAAATGCCCTCTTGAAATTCGGTGATCTGCACGCCGTCTTTGAGCTTGATCGCGTCTTTACCGATCAGATCAATCCGGCTGATATGACTGTCGAGGTTCACCCGCACAGTCGGCCAGTTGAGCCGGGCCGCAACCTGCTCAATATGGGTTGATTTGCCCGTACCGTGATAGCCTTGGATCATCACCCGGCAGTTATGCGCAAAGCCTGCAAGGGTGGCCAAAGTCGTGTCAGGATCAA
>JAESRD010000195.1 GCA_016764835.1 Paracoccaceae bacterium
CCAGCACCCCCGAGATATGTTGAGCCAGTTTGCTCATCAGTCCCAACTAGGCGCCAGTCGAGCCGCCAATTGCCTCGCCAGTGCCGGTTTGGCGCGCGCGCGCAGAGGCCAGCGTGTTCTTCAACTCGGTCTCCATCTTGCGCAGCTCTTCCTCGGCTTCGGCCCGCTTGCGCTTGCCTTCATCCGCAATCGCCAAGCTCTCATCGATTGTCGCAATCAAGTTAGCATTGGCGATCTTCACGGCCTCAATGTCAAAGACACCGCGCTCAATCTCGGTCCGTATGATCGAGTTCGCTTCGCGCAGGTTCTCAGAATTGGCTGTCAGCAGCTCATTGGTCAGATCATTGGCGTCGCGCACCGCAGCCGCCGCCTCAGACGAGCGCTGAATGGTCACGGCTTGTGCTAGCTGAGTTTCCCACAAAGGTACGGTGTTAACCAAGGTCGAGTTGATCTTGGTGACCAATGATTTGTCGTTTTCCTGCACCAGCCGGATTGACGGTAGCGACTGCATCGTCACCTGGCGTGTGAGTTTCAGGTCATGCACCCGGCGCTCAAGATCGTCGCGGGCTGAGCGGATGTCGCGCAACTCTTGCGCTTTCATCACGCCCTGACCTTCGGCCGCATTTTGCACGTTTTGCTCTTTGGCTGGGATGACAGTCTCATCCAGCTCGGCGATTTTGGCCTCACCGGCTGAGATATACAGCGCCAGCTCGTCGTAAAAGTCGAGCGTGCGATCATACAAGATATCGAGCGATTCGATGTCTTTGAGCAGAACCGTCTCATGCTTCAGCAACTCGCCGGTGATCTTGTCGATCTGCTCCTGCACATCTTCAAACTTGGCGGCAAAACGGGCCATGGGGGCGGCACGGCCCAGCAGCTTTTCAAGGAAGCTGCGCTCACGGCGCACATCTAGCTCGCTAATAGAGAAGCCGCGGATCGTGGTGACGATATCGCGCAGGCTATCGCCAGCAGGGCCCACATCTTTGTTGCGCACGCCAGCAAGCATGGCTTGCGAAATAGTTTGCAGCCCGGCCTGGGCGCCAGAGCCAAAGGCGACGATCGAATGGGTGTTATCCATGTCGATCTCGGCCATGCGGCGCTCGATTTCGGCGCTGAGCTTTGGCTCGGCCTCGGCCAGCGAAACGATTGTGTTCGCATCCGTTGGTTCAGGCAGCAGAACTGCGGTTACTTTCTCGGCTTCGGCCAGTGCGGCCTCTGCCTGCTGCAAGATTGTTTCAGCCATTTTCTTCTCCTCAACAAAACTAGTGTTCGCGCTGCAAACGGTCGCGCAGCACTTTGATTTCAATGTCCATATCTGTTCGCCCATCGGCCAGCATCTGCTGCGTGCGGGTGGCGAAATTCTCTTCAAGATCAGTCAGCAGCGCCTCATAGGCGGCGCGTGCACCCTCGTCGCGCTGCTTCTTATACAAGTCAGCAAACTTCACCGACGCGTCGCGCGCGCCCATCAGGTAGACGCCAAGAAACTTGCGCGCACTGGTCAGGTCACGCGGGTCTTCTTCAACCACGGTGATCATGCGCCTTGCCATAGCTTGGAACTGCTCAACACGGCGGTCGAGCCCGCGGTCACCCAGTGTCGAGATATGGTCGCGCATGGCGTCGAGATAGTCTTCGGCCTCGTCAACAACACGGGCAACCCGGTCTTGCTGAAACAGGTCAATGCCTTCAGTGCGTTTGTCTTTGAGTGGGTCAATGCCAAAGGCGGCCAGTTGAAGGGCTGTGGCGATGCCGCCATAAAGCAGCGCGCCGATCAGGCTGCCTGCGCCAATCCAGGCGGCAAGGGCCACACCAAGCCCAGTCAGGATTGCCGCCAAAATTTTGCGTGGCAAAGCCGGGCGGCGGGCTATCGTGCGGGCATCATAAGCGGCATGGGCGCGCATGCCCTCGCGCAGCAGCCATGCGCCAAGCCCGAGAAACACGGCGCCTAGCAGCGCCAGAATAAGCGTGACCGGCCCGTCACCGAACGAGGTAAAGACCAGCAATACCGGGGCTACATAAAGCGCGACGGCGCGGCCGCCAGCGGCATCTATCCGGGCTTCATCAAGCACCGCTTCTTGGTGAATTTGCGCGGCCTCGGTTTTGTTTTGCGCATTCGCGCTGCCGTCTGAGCTGTAAGGGCCACCAAAACGCTTTGCCATTATAGGCCTCCCAGCCAGCCAATTATCACGCCATATACCACCATTAACAAAAGGGCGTAGGCGATGTTTTGGAAGGTCTTTGGCATAAAGGCATCCTGTCTAAAATTGGCGCGTCTGGCCGCAAAATACGTGCTGCCTTGCGGGGCGCAAGAACGGGCCTCGCAGAATGGGCAGCTAAATGGCGCGCACAGGCAGCAAAGAACTGCAAGAGCGCAGGTTGTGCGATTCTCATCATATTCTATATTGCTGCCTTTTGCCCGCGTTAACAGCGTTAACAATAGTGGCTCTGGCGGGCTATTGCGAGGGCGGCGCAGTAGGCCGTGACGCTGAGTTGGCACGGCAAGCTGCGCTCTCGGCGCGGCAATTTGCGATTGAATTTGCCAAAGCCCACTAGCTTAAATGGTATTAAAATTACCTTTAGTTTGACCTGTAATTAACTGAAAATTAACAAATAAAGCACGAAGTTCATGTTAAATTATGGTGGGGCTCGGCCCACCACTATTTTGACGCGCCGAATGCCAAATACCTCCCCGGTTTGGGGGTTATCTTTGCCGGTTTTTCCCCGTGTTCGGGTTGCCTGCATGTTTGCTGGCGCGGCCCGGCTTTCCACTGCGGCTGACAGATGTATTCCGGCTGCGCTGTGGTTGGGGGCGGCTCTCCAACCCGAGCTGGTCGCGGACAATGCGCGACTTTAGTTCTTCGACTTCACCAAGCCCAAGCGTGCCGAGCTGAAACGGACCATAACTGATACGGATCAGGCGGTTAACGGTTACACCTAATGCTTCCATCACTTTGCGAATTTCGCGGTTTTTGCCCTCGCGCAATGCCAGTGTCAGCCAAGCATTGGCCCCTTGCTGGCGGTCAAACACCGCCTCGATAGGTTGGTAGCGCATGCCGTCAACTTCGATGCCGTTGCGCAGCCGGTCGAGCGACTTTTCAGACAGCGAGCCTTTGATCCGAACGCGGTAGCGGCGCAGCCAACCGGTACTTGGCAGCTCAAGTTTGCGCTTCACGCCGCCATCATTGGTCAGCAATAGCAGCCCCTCAGAGTTTAGATCGAGGCGCCCGATGCTCATAACGCGCGGCAATTCTTCTGGCAGGGCGGCAAAAACCGTCGGCCGGTCTTTTTCGTCGCGCTCGGTGGTCACGAGGCCGGCGGGCTTGTGGTAGAGCCACATGCGCGGCGGCTCTGGGGCGGCAACTGGCTTGCCGTCAAATGACAGCCTGTCTGCGGCAGTGACGTTCAGCGCTGGGCTGTCGATGATCTTGCCGTTGACGGCGATGCGCCCAGCCTCGATCAGCCGCTCGGCTTCGCGGCGCGAGGCCACGCCAGCGCGCGACAGTACCTTGGCAATGCGCTCGCCTTTGCTTGTCTCAGCGACGGACTTGTCGGCCATTTCAGAGGCGGCAGATTTTGCTTTGGCGGCTGCGGCGGCCTTGGAAGCGGAATGTTTTGGAGTTTGTACCATAGCGAGGCCCATAGAGGCTTTGTGCGCGCCATGCTAGAGTTCGTTGCGGTAAGCGCGAAGGATTCGGC
>JAESRD010000196.1 GCA_016764835.1 Paracoccaceae bacterium
GGCCGATGGCGCGCCATTGGGCAACGGGGTAAAGGGGCAGGCGGCATTGTTTGGCGTCGAATGGGGCGCTGGGGTGGATTATGGGGCGCTGCCACAGATCTACCTGCCGGGGCTGCATATAATTGCGCATCGTGACGGCACGGTTGCTGTTGGCTCGACATCTGAGCGCTATTGGCAAGAGGCGACGACCACGGACGGCGCGCTTGAGGACCTGATAGCCCGCGCCCGCGCCGTGCTGCCGATATTGGCCGATGCGCCGGTTTTGCGCCGCTGGGCCGGGCTGCGGCCACGGGCGGCCAGCCGAGCGCCGATATTGGGCAAGCATCCGGCGATAAAGGGCGATTATATTGCCAATGGCGGCTTTATGATCGGGCTGGCAATGGCGCCCAATGTGGGCGCGGTCATTGCCGATTTTATTCTCACCGGGGAAGACAGGATTATTCCCGAGATGCGGGTGCCGGTTTAGACGGCTGCGCGTAGGGCCTGCATCAGAGCGGTGAGGGTGGCGGTTTGGTCAGGGTCAATGAGCCGACCTTCGGGGTCAAACGCATCGGCGCTGCGGCCAATATGTATCTGAGGTGCATCAAGCAAAACCGGATGAAAACCGGGCAGCCATGCGCGCAGCTTGGCCTGCGCATTTTCTCCGCCCGACGGCCCGGCAGAGGCCGAGAGCAGCGCCATAGGTTTGTCTTTGAAAGGTTTGCCCTCAACCCGGCTGACCCAATCGAGCGCGTTTTTCAACACACCTGACGGCGCGCCGTTATATTCTGGCGTGGCGATGATGATGGCATCGGCTCGGCTGATCTGGTCAGCCAAAAGCTGGGCGGCGGCGGGGACGCCGCTTTGCGCCTCGTCGTCACCATCATAAAGCGGCAGCCGCAAATCGCCCTCGCTAAAGCGGGTCGGGGCAAAGAGCCGGGCGGCTTCAGCCAGCAAGAGACGGTTATAGGAGCCGGTGCGCAGGGCACCGCAAAGACCGACAAGATACATATTCAAGACCTCGGTTTATTGCAAAAAAGTCATTGTGATTCTGGCAAATTCGTTGCTCAGTTGGTTTGCCTGACCAATGAGGGGATCACAATGCAACATGGCGGAAAACTCCTAGCTGATGAGATGGCGCGCCACGGCGTGCGCCGGGTTTTTAGCGTGCCGGGTGAGAGCTTTTTGGCGCTGCTTGATGGGCTGTTGGACACTGATATTGTCAATATCGCCTGTCGCCATGAGGGCGGTGCGGCGATGATGGCCGAAGCGCAGGGCAAGATGACCGGTCTGCCCGGTATTGCCATGGTCACGCGTGGTCCGGGGGCGGCCAATGCCGCCGCTGGGCTGCATGTGGCGCGCCAAGATTCGACGCCGATGATCTTGCTGGTGGGTCAGATTGCGCGTGACAATAAAGACCGCGAGGCTTTTCAGGAGGTTGATTACCGCGCCGCCTTTGGCGGGCTGGTCAAATGGGTGGGCGAGGTCGGTCAGCCCGAGCGCCTGCCCGAATATTTTGCCCGCGCGTGGCATATTGCCCAAAGTGGGCGGCCCGGCCCGGTGCTGCTGGCTTTGCCCGAAGATGTGCTGACGGCGCAGGTTGAGCCGCGCCTATCGCTGCCCGCCAAGGCGGCTCAGCCCAAGCCAGACCTGACCAAGACTGCCCGCGATGTATTGCGCTGGCTGGCCCCGGCCAAAAACCCGCTGGTTATTGTCGGCGGGCCGCATTGGTCGGCCGCGGCCGAGGCAGCTCTGGCCCGTTTTGCCAGTGTTCAGGGCCTGCCGGTGGCTTTGGGTTTTCGGCGGCAAGATTACCTCGATAATCGCTCACCAAACTACGCAGGCGACCTCGGCGTGGCGGTGAACCCGACGCTGGGCGCGCGGCTTAAAAACGCCGATGCGCTGTTGTTGCTGGGCACAAGGCTGGGCGACATTGAGACCCAAGGCTACACGCTGGCCGCGCCGGGGCATCACAGCCAGCGGATCTGCCATATTCATGTCAGCGCCGATGAGCTGGGTCAGGTCTGGCAACCTGAATTGGCGGTTACCGCGCGGGCTGATCACTTTGTTGAGGCTTTGGCCGAGCTGCCGCAAGCCAACCCAAGCTGGCAGGTCAAAACGACCTTGGCCAATACAGAGCGCGCCGCGTGGCAAAAGCTGCGGCCAACGCCGGGCAAAGTGCAACTCGAACAGATTATCGGCTGGCTGTCAGCCAACCTGCCTGATGATGCAATTATTACCAATGGGGCGGGCAATTACGCGGCATGGCTGCACCGCTATTTCCTTTACAAAGGCTACCAGACCCAGCTGGCTCCAACCTCTGGTAGCATGGGCTATGGCTTTCCGGCAGCTATTGCTGCATCTCTTGAATACCCAAGTAAAACAGTTGTTTGCCTTGCTGGGGACGGTTGTTTTCAGATGACACTTAATGAGCTGTCTACCGCCGCGCAGCACGGGGCAAAACCAATTGTGGTGGTGGCAAATAACGGCCGCTACGGGACGATTCGCACCCATCAAGAGCGCCACTATCCGGGCCGGGTATCGGGCACTGATCTGGCCAACCCTGACTTTGCCAAATTGGCGCAGGCTTACGGCGCATATGGCGAAACAGTGAGCCAAACGGCTGACTTTCCGGCCGCCTTCGCGCGGGCACAGGCGGCGAATTCGGCGGCAATTATTGAGCTGATGCTCGACCCAGAAGCGCTGACACCGGGCAAAACGCTAACCGAGATCCGCGCGGCGGCACAGGCCGATTGAGCGCGGCGCGAAGGGTAAAAGGGGGCTGCGAGAAATGCAGCCCCCCAGAGGATTAACGCTTGCTCAGAACCGACCGCAATAATTGGCCAATTTGGCCAATATCGTCTGGCGTGACGGTCAAGGGCGGCGACAGCGCCAGCGTATCGCCGACGGTGCGCACGGCTAAACCGGCCTGCCACAACGCCACGGCGGCGGCGGAGCCCTCCGCGCCTTCGGCGCCGTTTTGCGCCAGCTGCACCGCGCCCAATATGCCGCAATTGCGGATGTCTACGACGGTTGGAATGTCGCGCAGGTCGTGCAACATCGTCTCCCAAACCGGCGACATGGCGGCAGCATTCTCAAAGATTTTATCGTCGCGGTAAGTGTCGAGCGTGGCGATGGCGGCGGCGCAAGCGGGGGGGTGGCCGGAATAGGTGTAGCCGTGGAACAGGTCTGCGACATGGGCCGGACCGTTGCGGAAGGCGTCGCGCACCGCTTTGGTGACCAAGGTTCCGCCCATTGGCACGGTGGCGTTGGTCAGGCCCTTGGCGATTGTCATTATGTCTGGTTTGATGTTGAAATGCTGGTGGGCAAAGGCGGTGCCAAGGCGGCCAAAACCGGTGATAACCTCATCAAATATCAGCAATATTCCGTGTGTGTCGCAGATTTCGCGCAAGCGTTCCAAATAGCCGATGGGCGGCGGGAGTACACCGCCAGCGCCGGTTATAGGCTCGACGATCACCGCAGCGATCATATGGCCACCATGCAGATCGCACAGCCGCTGAAGATCATCGGCCAGCTCGGCCCCGGCCGCTGGCTGACCTTTGCTAAAGGCGTTCTGTGGCAGCTGCGTGTGACGCATATGTGAGACATGGCCGTAAAGCGTGCCAAACTGGGCGCGGTTGGCCATAAGCCCGGCCACGGATGTGCCGCCAAAGTTGATGCCATGATACGACTTTTCGCGGCTGACGAATATGCGCCGCTGGCCCTCGCCGCGCGCCTGATGGAAGGCCAGCGCGATTTTGAGCGCGGTATCGACGGCCTCGGAGCCGGAATTGGTGAAGAACACATGGTCGAATGCGTCTGTCAGGCCGACAACGCGGGCGGCGGCTTCAAAGGCGATGGGGTGACCTTGGCCAAAGGCGTGCACAAAGTCGAGCGTTGCCGCTTGGTCTTGAATGGCGCGGGTAATGCGCTCTACGCCGTGGCCCGCATTGCAGCACCACAGCCCGCCTGTGCCGTCGATAATATCTTGGCCATCGGTGGTGGTATAGATAATACCTTTGGCGGCGCTGATCATGCGCGGGTTTTGTTTAAACGCGGCGCTGGCCGTGAACGGCATCCAGAAACTATCTAGGTCGTTGGGCATGTGGGAATGGTCAGACATTAGGCACCTCATTTGCGTTGTCACGGTGAGCCTAGACCTAAGTGGCTGAGCGTGGGAAGGGGGTGTAGATAGGCCAGCTGAAAAATGTTGGTGGTTTAGGCGACATGTGTTCCGCAACACGGGATGGCTTTGGCGCGCAGGATCGCCCATGACACGGCCCGCGCTTTTGTTTCTTAGGTTGGCTAAATATATAGGTGTGCTATTCTTGGAAAATAAAGCGCAGGTTTTTTCTTGGATTGACGGTTGGGTTCGCGGTGTCGGCGCTGATATGCTTGGGCTATGGGCCACGCCTGTTAGCGTTCGCTATCGGCCCCAATGTGCAGGTGTCAAAAGCCTGATACCAGCAGGGAGATCGCTGCGTATTTGTCAGGCAAGAAACGACATTTGGCGGTGATTATATCACGACCACTTCGGTTCACTTTTTGAGATGGGATGCTTGGCGGCCAAATTTTAGCCGCCGCAGTGTAATTTGCGCCCCAGAAGCGGGGTTCTCATTGGTCTGGTTGCCAGTGAAATTGCAGCTATCTTCAGATGACGGAGGCGATTGCGCGTGGTTCGGGGAACCCGGTAGAGCGTTTGTCACTGACCTCATCAATTGATGAATGGGCGCTGACAAGCGTGAGCTGGCCGCCAGGGCGGGCAGTATGCCAAACTAAAGAGAAATTCGACCTTAGCGGTCGCCGTAGCCGCCAGCATCGGCATCAAGGTTGCCGCCAGCGATTGCAGCAAGGCTCAGGCATGTGCATCCGAA
>JAESRD010000197.1 GCA_016764835.1 Paracoccaceae bacterium
GCGCAAGCGCCTGTTCGGCTTCGGGCAGATGGTCCAACAGGCTTTCGGCCTGTGCCGTGCGCCAGCGCCACAGCAGCGCGTCAACCCGCGCGCCGTGAAGCGGCAGCAAAATGGCGGCGTGTTCGGCTAACATTGCTGCCTCGCCGTCTTCATCTAGGCCAAATTCCAGCCAAGCCGTCGTCAGCAATGACCGGGCGGCATCGGCCTGACCGGCGGCAATAAGAGCTGAGGCAAGGCGCGCCGTGCCCTGCCCGGTCTGCGGCGCCGCACCGGCGAAATAAGCAATGATTTTTACCGGGTCTTCATCGGCCAAGATCACGGTTTCACCAACCCGGCGCAACCGGCTCAGCCCGGGCCAGCCAGGGTGCAAAGCGGCAAAGGCGGCAAACTCGTCGAGCACACCATCACCGTTGCGCAACCGCGCCCATGTGATCAGATCGGCGGCCACTTGGCCCTCACCCGCGGCCAGCAGATAAGCCATGTCCCAATCGGCCGCCGCCAAAGCAGGCCCTGCGGCAACATAGCCGTTTTGCTGGGCAGAGGCCGCAGGGGCCGTAACGGCGAGCGTAAGAGCTAAGATCAAGCCGCGCATTCGGACCTCGTTTGTTGTGTTCGCATTAGGCTAACGCCATGGCGTCTATATGGGAACTCACAAAGGTGCGGGTTTTGTTACGGGCCGGGTGCGCCGTCTTTGACTATTACCGCCAAGGCCGCGGCCAGCATTGAATAATGCGCAAGATCAGGCAAAAGCCGCATATCCGCGCCGCCCGGTAGTGCTGCCTGCAAGGCCCGCACCATGGCCAACGGGGCCCAGCCATCGGCCTCTCCATGCCAAAGCCGCACCGGCGCTTGCAATTCGGCCAGTAAATGCGCCCAAGGCCCGGTATAAGCCTGCAGCTCTAAGCGGTAAGCAGCACTATGTTCATTGAGACAACTGGCGAAGTTCTGCCGCAGAACCGCCTGAAACTGAGCGGAAGCGCAAAGCGTCTTTTCCGGCCCTGTCACCCCGGCAAGTAGCCCGCGATAGAACAAGCCGCCCGCAGAGCGCGCCGCCAGCGCCTGCACCCGGCACAGGGCCGCAAACCGCCAGCCGCCATTTTGCGCCGCCATAAACACCGGTTTGCCTGCCATATCTGGCAGAAAATCACCCAGCTCCAGCGGGGCGGCGGCGCTTATCAGCTCGATCTTGGCGACTTGTTGGCCCAAGAGCGGTGCCAGACGCAGTGCGGTCATCGCCCCAAGTGAAAAGCCGATAAGATGTAGCGGGCGGCCCGGATAAGAGGCGGCAATCTCGCGAGCGACCTGTTCTAACCCGGCCTCATAGCCGCCCTGCGCCCCAATGGCTGACAGCCGGTCTATTGCGACCAGACCACCTGAAGTGGTCGTCGCAAAAGCACCAAGCTCGCCAGTGCCGCCCGGCAGGCCGTGAAAGTAAAGATAGGCAGGATCATGCGCGTTCATCGCCTGTCTATGGCGAGGCAAAACCGGGCCAAACAGGGGGCAAATTGCCGCGCGCTGCCCAGCCTGCGCCCAGCGAGACAAAATCTTTGCGGCTTGCCACCCGCGCAATCTTGCCGCCCGGCGCGATCCAGCCTAAGAATTGGCGCTTAACACAACATCTCGGCGCAACCCCGTGCCGGATTTAAACTAAGGATGCGTGCCATGATCAAGGGATCTCTACCCGCCCTCGTCACGCCGTTTTTGAACGGCCAGATAGATCTTGATGCGCTCAAAAAACTGGTTGAGTGGCATATTGGCGAAGGTTCAACCGGGCTTGTCCCCGTTGGCACAACCGGCGAAAGCCCGACACTGAGCCATGAAGAACATGACCTCGTCGTCGCCACCGTGGTTGAGGCTGCCGCGGGCCGTGTGCCTGTTGTTGCCGGCGCTGGCAGCAATAATACGGCCGAGACTGTGCGGCTGGTCAAAGCCGCCAAAGCCGCCGGTGCCACCGCCGCACTGGTGGTCACGCCCTATTATAACAAGCCGACGCAAACCGGGCTGATCGCGCATTTCATCGCCGCTGCCGATTGTGGCCTGCCATTATCATCTACAATATCCCGCCGCGCTCGGTGGTTGATATGAGCGTGCAGACCATGGCCACCTTGGCCAAGCACCCGCAGATTATCGGCGTCAAAGATGCCACGGCAGACCTGTCGCGCGTGCCGCAACAGCGCCTCGCATGCGGCGCTGACTTTGTGCAGGTGTCGGGCGAAGACCCAACGGCTGTGGGCTTTAACGCCATGGGCGGCGTTGGGTGCATTAGCGTCACCGCCAATATCGCGCCGCGTCTTTGCGCGCAGCTGCAACAAGCCAGCCTGTCGGGCGACCATGCCTCAGCGCTTGCGCTGCAAGACAAGCTTCAGCCTTTGCATGATGCGGTGTTCTTAGAGCCCGGTCTTGTCGGCGCCAAATACGGGCTATCTTTGCTGGGCAAATGCAGCGCCGATGTCCGCGCGCCGCTGACCGGCCTGACCGACAGCACCAAAGCCGCCATCGCCCAAGCCATGCGCGACGCGGGCGTGTTGACCTAACTCAGCCGCAGCCAATCAGCGGCGTAGCTCACATGGTCAAGCCCTGAGAGCCGCGCCGCCCGCTCCAACTCAGCCTCAAGCCGGGCCACACGGCCCTTGCCAAAGCCGACCCCCTGCTCTGGCCAAAGCGCGCGCACGGCCAGCCGCCCAGCGCCGCGCTCGGCTTTCATGTCAATCCGGCCCACCATCTGGTCGCCCTCCATCAGCGGAAAGACATAATAGCCGTATTTGCGCTTGGGTTCCGGTACATAAATCTCGATCCGGTAGTGAAAGCCGAACAAGCGCTCGGCCCGCGCCCGGTCGCGCAACATCGGGTCAAACGGCGATAACAGCCGCATCCGGTTGACGGGTGCTGGCAAAAGTGCGGCCTGTTCCAACAGCCCCGGCAGCGCAAAGCTGGCCCGCGCGCGGCCATCAACGTCGATCACATCGACCTGTTCCACCCTGCCCGCCGCCAAAGCATCGGCGCACCATGTCCGCACCTGTGCCGGGTTAAACAGCTCCCAAAACGCCGCTATCTCGCCGCTAGTGCCAAAGCCCAGCCGGGCCAGCGCGCCCATACAGGCCCAGTCGAGCGATGTTGCCAAATCAGGTTCTTGCGCCCGCAGATCTGCCGGGATCACCCGCTCCGCCAAGTCATATATCTTGCGAAACCCAACACGGCGCACCACGGCCAACTCACCCGTGCGCCACAAATATTCGAGCGCTGTTTTGGACGGCGCCCAGTCCCACCAGCCGCTCGA
>JAESRD010000198.1 GCA_016764835.1 Paracoccaceae bacterium
AGCAAAAGCTGAACCCGGCCCCCTCCGACCCCACATAAAAGATGATCTTTGCGTGGATGCCATGGGTCTTTATGTTCATGCTCGGCTCGTTCGCATCGGGGCTGGTGCTCTACTGGATCACCAACAACACGATCACATTTACCCAGCAATATATCATCATGCGCAGCCACGGGCATAAGCCCGATGTGTTTGGCAATGTCATGGAAAGCTTCCGCCGAAAGAAAAAGCCAGAAGCGGCCAATAGCAGCAAGCCGCCAAAGGGCAAGTAAATGAAACTTGCAGCGCTTTGGCGGCACCCAATTAAAAGTTGCGGTCGCGAAGCGCTGCAAGCCGCCGCCCTGCGCGCCGGTGAAGCGCTGCCATGGGACAGGCACTGGGCGGTGCTGCATGATGTGTCAAAACATGATGCCAGCATGCCCGGCTGGGCCAAATGCCAGAACTTTATGCGCGGCGCGTCCACGCCCGGCCTTGCCGGTATCTGGGCCACGCTAGACGAGACCCGTGCCCAGCTCACCCTGCGCCATGTTGACCTTGGCACGCATGTGTTCGCCCCCAATGACCCGGCCCAAGCGGCAGCGTTCTTCGACTGGATAGCCCCACTTTGTCCAGCGGGCCGCGCCCAGCCCAAAGCCATCGCCACCGCCCCCGGCCGCGGCATGACCGATAGCAGCGTCGCCGGTATCTCACTCATGAATATGGCCTCGCACCGCGCCGTTGAGCGCCAGATCGGCCATGCCCTGTCGCCCGCCCGCTGGCGCGGCAACCTATGGCTTGAGGGCGCTCAGGCCTGGGCCGAGCATGATTGGATCGGCCGCGAGATCAAAATCGGCGGCGCTGTGCTACAAATCCGCAAGCGGATTGAACGCTGCATGCAAACCCATGCAAACCCAGATACCGGCAAGCGCGACGCCGATATTCTTGGCGCGCTGGACCATTTTGGCCACCGTGATTTCGGCATGCAGGCAATCGTCTTGCAGTCTGGTACAATCACACTCGAAGACGAGGCAATATTGCTATGACCACTCTGCCCTTCCCCATCACCCAAGAACCCGAAGCCGATGAAAAAGAGGCAGGCCGCCTGCTCTTTGCCGGGC
Source organism: Paracoccaceae bacterium (assembly GCA_016764835.1). The sequence continues at coordinate 1,095 of JAESRD010000198.1, forward strand.
CAATTGACTTTCTCAAAGGCGTCGTCGCTATGGACGGCTTGCCCGATGCTGACCGCCCCGAAGTTTGCTTCGCTGGCCGCTCCAATGTTGGCAAATCATCGCTGATCAACGCGGTCACCGGGCGCAAAGCCCTGGCGCGGGCCTCCAACACGCCAGGCCGGACCCAAGAGATCAACTTTTTCACGCTGGCTGACAGCCACTACGTGGTCGATCTGCCCGGCTATGGCTATGCCAATGCGCCGGTTGCTGTGGTCGCCAAATGGCAAGCCTTGCTCAAAGCCTACCTGTCGGGCCGCGCCTCTTTGCGCCGCACATTCGTGTTGATAGATGCCCGCCACGGCGCAAAATCGGTCGATGAAGAGATCATGACCCTGTTGGACAAATCGGCCGTGACCTTCCAATGTGTCATGACCAAAACTGACAAGCTGAAAAAGGGCGATCTCGACAGGGCGCTGACCAATGTGCGCGCGGCCCTAGCCCGCCATCCGGCCGCCTTCCCCGAGATCATCCTGACATCAGCCGAGACCGGCGAAGGCATTGCCACCCTGCGCTCGATTATCGCCCAGATCGGCTAGAGCATGGCCAAAGGACAAGACATGGACAAGAACTGGCTCGCCACTGCCCGCACGCTCTCCGAAGCCCTGCCCTATATGCAGCGCTATTCTGGCGCCGTGGTGGTGATCAAGTTTGGCGGCAACGCCATGGGCGATGACGCGGCCATGGCCAGCTTTGCCCGTGATGTCGTGCTCATGCGCCAAGTCGGCATGCACCCGATCGTGGTCCATGGCGGCGGCCCGATGATCAACAAAATGCTCGACCGGCTGGGGATCAAATCCGAGTTTGTCCGCGGCAAACGGGTAACCGACGCGGCCACAATTGAAGTGGTTGAAATGGTGCTCAGCGGCCGGGTCAACAAGCGCATTGTGCAGGCGATCAACAACCAAGGCGGGCGCGCCGTTGGCCTGTCTGGCAAGGATGATAACCTTGTGACATGTGTGGCCGATGACCCGGAGCTGGGCTTTGTCGGCAAGCCAGTGGCCCTCAATGTGCAAGTGCTGCGCGACCTGTTCGAGGCCGGCATAGTGCCTGTTGTCGCCCCGGTCGCCGCTGGCACCGGCGACGGCGAGACATTCAACGTCAACGGCGACACCATTGCCGGGGCCATCGCCGGGGCGCTGCAAGCAGACCGGCTGTTATTGCTCACCGATGTATCGGGGGTCAAAGACGCCTCCGGCACCGTCGTCACCCAGCTATCACCGCAAGAAGTGCGCGCCATGATCACCAGCGGCGAGATCGCTGGCGGCATGATCCCCAAGACCGAAACAGCACTTGCGGCGATAGACCAAGGCGTGCGCGCCGTGGTGATCATGGATGGCACCTTGCCCAATGCCGCGCTGCTGGAGCTGTTCACCGATAGCGGCGCGGGCACGCTCATCCGCCATGACGATAGCTGATTGGGAGCAAATCGACGCGGCGCTAACCGGCAGCGCGCTGATGATATCAGGCGTGGCCCCCCTGCGCCCGGAAGACAATTTACCGCCACATCTGCGCTCAGTCATCCTGCTCTCGCCCGATGAGCCGGGCTTTTGGCCACAATACAGCGCCAGCGCAGAGGCCAATGACGGCGCGCCAGACCCGATAGACCGCTGGTCAACACGGGTCATTACCGCGCTCGCCAATGAGCTAAACGCCCAAGCCATTTTCCCGTTTGGCGGCCCGCCTTGGGCACCGTTTCAACGCTGGGCGCAGGCCTCTGGCCGGGCATGGGTCTCGCCAGTGGGCATGTTAGTGCATGATGTTTCGGGCCTGTTCATCTCGTTTCGCGGCGCATTGGCCCTGCCGCAAGCCGCGCCAAACCTGCGCCCCGGCCGCTCGCCGTGCAAACGCTGCGCCGCCCAGCCCTGCAAAACTGCTTGCCCGACCGAAGCGTTAACAAACATGGGCTATGACCTTGCCTCATGTCATGCTTATCTAGACACAGTACCCGGCGTTGATTGTCTGAGCCAAGGTTGCGCAGTGCGCCGCGCCTGCCCCGTCGGCCAAGCAAACCGTCTTACCGCGCATTCAGCGCATCATATGAAAGCGTTTCACGCCCCATGAGCCTGACCCTGATCCTGACCCGCCATGCCAAGTCTGACTGGAACAATGCGCTGGCTGACCAAGACCGCCCGCTCAATGGGCGCGGACGGGCCAATGCGCCGCTTATTGGCGCGTGGCTGGCCGGGCATGGCCATGTGCCCGATCTGGTTATGTGTTCAAATGCCAGCCGAACCACCGAGACGCTGGCGCTGATTAGCCCGGCCTTTGCCGATGCCGCCCCGATACTTTGCCATCTGCCGTCGCTATATCATGCCTCAGCGACGCGCATTCTTGGCCTGATTCAGCGCTCTGAGGCGGCGGTGCTTATGGTCGTTGGTCATAATCCCGGCATAGGCGAGTTGGCCCACCAGCTGGCCACCGCGCCGCCAAGCAACCCCGGCTTTAGCCGCTACCCGACAGCCGCCACCACCGTGCTGCGCTTTGACGCCGCCATATGGGCCGATGTTAAGCCCGGCGCGGGTGAGGTTATTGGTTTCATCACCCCGCGCGAACTGAGCTAGCGCAAAAGGCCCGAACAGATTGCAGGCTGTCAAAGAACTCTTCTGGCTCGTTTTCTTCAGCAATCTGACATTGGTCCATAAAGATAACCCAGTGCGCAACTTGGCGGGTAAAGCCCATCTCGTGGGTGACGCAGAGCATTGCCATACCCTCTTCGGCCAGCTCAATCATAGTGTTGAGCACCTCTTTGATCATCTCAGGGGCAAGCGCCGATGTCGGCTCGTCAAACAACGTAATCCGCGGCGTTATGCAAAGCGACCGCGCAATTGCCACACGCTGCTACTCTTAAAACCGGCTTATGCAGCGTGTGGGCGTTGACTTGCCCGAGCCCAACGGCCCGGCAATAACCATGCGCTCGCCCTCATAAACCATCGGGTTAATAGCCATGACCACGTGGAACGCACCAAACCACTTGTTCATTCCAGTGACCTGAATGGCGATATTATCGGAAAGCCCAATGGCCGCAGTATTTATTGCAGTATTTGACATTAAATTTCCCTTGGCCACGGCCATGCTGGAACTCTTCTCTAAGCAGATTGAATAGCGGGACATGCTGAAGCAGATGGTGAAGAACAGCGTCACCATAAAGATCACACGCAACATCAGGTCAAAATTCGTGCCGGGTGGCAGGACATAATTGAGCCGCGATGGGGCGGTAAACAGCCCAAAAATCGGCGTCACGCCGCGGATTCCCTCGATGAATATGATCGAGATTTTGTTGATGATAAGCAGGTCAGATTGCCGACCAAGGGCCACCAAGATCCACAGCGGCACGGTGCGAAAGCCCTCAGCATAAACTCTCATTCGTTTTGAGACAGCCCAGTTCTTGGACAGGCGCAAAACACCGGCAGTGACGCCAATGATTGTCGCTGACACACAGCCCAAGGCCGAAACAAGCAAAGTGTTGAAAATACCTAATTAAGCAGCCCGTCCGTGGCTGTTGCTATTGCCGTATTCCACCAACATTTGGCTAAATTCAAATCCCGCGCAAAGCCTAAGAAATCCTAAATCGATTTCTTTACCCGGTAGGATGCGCGGTTATGGAGAATGTTGTTCACCAGCCAAAACATTGCCGCTAACAAAAATACCGATGCGACGGCCAGAATGGTCTGGTGATCGATGCCATGTATCATAGATCAGCCGGAACCCTTGGCCCGACTGATCGGTCATTGCGACATCTGATCTTCTCGGCAAGAGCTGGTCTGGGGTCATGCCGGTTTGCCCGGCTGCACCCAAAACGTTCCCCGGCTCCGCCCAAAACGTTCATTGTGCCAATTGATGTGCTTTATGTGAACAAGGCGCGGCCTTTTCGCGCCGCGCCTTGTTCAAAAATGTTTAACGGAAGGGAGGCGAATACAGCAGCCCGCCTGCGGTCCATTGTGCGTTCAAGCCACGCGCCAAACCGATTGGAGTGTTCTCACCAATGTTGGTCTCAAACAGCTCACCGTAGTTGCCAACGGAAGAGATGATGTTCTGCGCCCAGTCAGCTTCAAGGTCCAAGATTGCGCCAAGCTCACCTTCGGTGCCCAAGAGACGGTTGATCTCTGGGTTGTTGGTGCCAGTCGACAGCTCAACAACATTAGCCGATGTCACGCCCAGCTCTTCAGCGGCGATCATGACGTTAAGCGTCCAGCGCACAATGTCGCTCCAGTCGTTGTCGCCATGGCGAACAACCGGACCGAGCGGCTCTTTAGAGATAGTCTCTGGCAAAACAACGTGGTCTTCCGGCGCTTCAAATGTCGCGCGTGTTGCGGCCAGACTGGAAATGTCGGTTGTGTAGACATCACATTCTCCCGCGAGATATTTCCGCTGGCCTTCAGCGTTGGACTCAACAAGTACAGGCTGGTAGTCGATATTATTGGAGCGGAAAAAATCCGCCAGATTCAATTCTGTTGTTGTGCCTGTCTGGATGCAAATGGCTGCATCATTCAAATCTTTGGCCGAAGATACGCCCAGCTCACGCGGCACCATAAAGCCCTGACCATCGTAATAAGCCACGCCAACAAACTCAAACTTCAGATCAACGTCGCGGCTGAAAGTCCATGTTGTCTCACCTGAAAGGATGTCGATCTCGCCCGAAGCAAGCACTGTGAAACGCGACTGAACCGTGGTCTGAATAAAGTTGACCGCCATTGAATCGCCCAAAACCGCAGCAGCAACTGCGCGGCAAATACCGACATCGAAGCCTTCCCAAACGCCATTCGCGCTACAAGCTGCAAAACCAACTAAGCCCTGAGACACGCCGCAATTCAGTGCGCCACGCGCTTGAACATCTTCAAGCGTACCAGCGCTAACAGCGCCAGCGGCCAAGCCAAAAATGGCCAATGCACCGAGAATTACGGACTTTTTCATATTTACCTCTTCCTGTGTTCCCATCCCCGAGTAGGGGCATAGGTGATAGTTACCCATCCTACCCGAAGATGGGTTATTTCGTCCGAAGGCACGCTCGCCTTCGATATTCGTGCAAAGGCATGTTAGCCCTCGGTGCCATAGAGTGGGCGGATTCCCGCATAGAGGTCAAGGGTCGGTTGGACCGAAACGGCCCTACCAACCGAGCGTTTGACCCGATTTTCTGCGGTTTCGGCCAGCGGCTTAACCAAGGTCAGCCTTTTCTGCGGCTGCAAAGAAGATTGCCGCATGTGCGAAGGCTGCGGATTTTACCTGCCGCAGCGCGGTGGCGTCTTCGTCGAAGCCCCACTTTTCTTCCTGCCAAAGCTCGTCAACAATTACCGCCTGCCAAGCC
>JAESRD010000199.1 GCA_016764835.1 Paracoccaceae bacterium
GAACCCTGAAATGCCGTCGTATAATTTCGATATTATTGACGGTGTCACCTATCTGATTGATCTGACCGAGCCGCCAAAGTTTAACCGTGGTGGTGAGATTATCAATGAAGGCTCAAACCGGATTGTTAACCTTCAGTTCGACGGGCAAGACATTGACCCTACACAGATGTTCATTGTTGCGACTAATAATTACCGCGCCGGTGGCGGCGGTAACTTCCCCGGAACCGGCGGTGACACAACCATCTTTGAAGGGCCAGATACCAACCGCGATGTCATCGTGCGCTATATCGTTGAGCAAGGCACAATCAATCCGCAAGCGGACGCCAATTGGGGCTTTGCACCAGTGGCTGATACCAGCGTGATCTTCGAGACTGGGCCTGCCGGTGCGGGCTATGCAGATAGCGTTGAAGGGGTTGATATCTCTCCGGCGGGTGACGGCGCTGACGGGTTCGCGCTGTTCCGTATTCAGCTATAAGGTACAAAAACGGCCCCGGCTTTTGCGAGCCGGGGCCGTTTTGCAACCGCTTCTATGGCAACAAAATCAATTGCCGACCATAGACCGCAGCATCAATCGTGCCGTCATCAAAGGTCACCTGAACTTCCACGGTTTCAATCGAGCCTTGCGGCTCGGTGATATAGATCGGGAAAGCCATTGGGTCGGTTATCGCATTTGGCGACCGTGTGCCGGTATGGCACTCTTCCATGACCACAGGGATCGTCGGCGGCGCGCCGTTTAGCCCGTAATGGATATCCCAAAGCCCGCAGCGAAACCCGAGCAATTGGCTGAAATACAACAGATCACCCGCCTCGCTGGAGCCAATCGCCACCCAACCGGCACGGGTTGCCGTGATCAGTGGTTTAATCTCAATAGCGGTGGTGAAGCGGCCCGTTGCCACTTGTGGCTCTGGCTCGCGGCCATCATTTACGGTTTGGGTCGCGACCACGGGCGCGTCCTTAACCTCTTCGGCGAGGTCTTCGGTGATGGTCGCTTCTGCGGTCATCACCTCGGCAGATAAGTCAACATCGCCGACCCGCGGATCGCCACCCAAAGTGGCTACAATGAAAAACGGTAAAAAAACTCTAGCACAAAATCCTCTTTTCTGGCCGAAACAAGGCGCAAATCATGACCGCCGCAAAGCGCAAATCAATGACTTGCCCCCCGCGACAGGCCGCATAGAATGCCCAAAACAGGCAATGGGTTAACCTAACAATGCTATCCAACCACAATTCCAGCCAAAAATTCAATATCATGATCGTCGGCCAAGCCGGACGGTTGCAATATGAAGCGCTGCTTTTTGCAGCCTCTTTGCGTGCAAGCGCGCCCGATTTTGCCGGCCAGCTCTATGTGGTCGAGCCTCAGCCCGGCCCGCTCTGGCCGCGCGATCCGCGCATGTCAGACGACATCCGCGCCGCACTTGAGGCCCAAGGCGCAAAGGTGGTGCCGTTTGAGAGCCAGCATTTCGGCCATGCCTATCCTTACGGCAATAAGATCGAAGGGCTCAGCGCCTTGCCCGCTGGCGAACCCTTTGTTTTCTTTGACACAGATACGCTGATCACCGGCGATATTGGCGCGGTTGAATTTGACTTTGACAAGCCTGCCGCCTCGATGCGGCGCAGCAATACTTGGCCGGTTGAAGAGCTCTATTGGCCCGGATATTCAGCCATTTGGCGCGCGCTCTACCAACGCTTTGAGCTGGATTTCGACGCCTCGCTCGACCTGTCTCAGCCAGACGAATATTGGGAACGCTATCTCTACTTCAATGCAGGTTGGTTCTACGGCGCAGACCCGGCGGTTTTTGGCCAGCGGTTCACTGACTGGGCTGTGGGTATCCGCGACAATCCGCCCGAGCCGCTGGTTATTCAGCCCATGGACCCTTGGCTTGACCAAATCGTGCTGCCGCTGGTGATCCATTCCTTTGGTGGTGGGCGCCCCGGCCCCGCACTGGCCGGGCTTGATGGTGCGGTTAGCTGCCATTACCGGTTGTTTCCGCTGCTTTATGCCCGCGAATCTGATGAAGTAGTGGCCTTGCTTGAGAGTATTGCCGCGCCAAACAAGCTAAAGAAACTGCTCAAAGAGCATAATCCGATCAAACGGATGATCTACCATGGGCAGGGCCGCAAAGTGCGGACAATGTTTGATCAGGCCAACCTGCCCAAGCCGGAAAAGAAGATCCGCAACAAGATCCGCGCTGCCGGGTTCTGGGTCCGCGAATAGAGGCTGCTCATCTATCCTCCTTGAGCGCCCGGTTAACACCGCGTAAAGCTGAAACAACACATTTCAATGGGAGGATAAATAATGACAACCGAACTCGGTTTTGACACACAGCAAATTCACGCAGGCGCGCATCCAGACCCGGCCACCGGCGCACGCCAGACGCCGATCTACCAAACCACAGCCTATGTTTTTCGCGATGCTGACCATGCGGCGGCTTTGTTTAACCTCGCCGAAGTTGGCTATATCTATTCGCGGCTGACCAACCCAACCGTTGCCGTGCTGCAAGAACGCATTGCCACGCTTGAGGGCGGCGCCGGTGCAGTTTGCTGTTCTTCTGGCCACGCGGCGCAGATCATGGCGCTGTTCCCGCTGATGGAGCCGGGCTGCAATGTTATTGCCTCGACCCGGCTTTATGGCGGCACGGTCCAGCAGTTTTCCAACACCATCCGCAAATTTGGCTGGTCGGCCAAGTTCGTTGACTTTGATGATGTTGACGCTGTGGCTGCGGCGATTGATGAGAACACTCGCGCTGTGTTTTGCGAAAGTATCGCCAATCCGGGCGGCTATATCACTGATATCCCGGCGATTGCTGCCGTCACCGATGCCGCAGGCATTCCGCTAATAGTCGATAACACATCAGCCACGCCGTATTTGTGCAACCCAATCGCACTGGGTGCTACGCTGGTCGTGCACTCAACCACCAAATACCTGACAGGCAATGGCACCGTCACTGGCGGTTGTGTGGTTGATAGTGGCAAGTTCGACTGGTCAGCTTCCGACAAGTTCCCGTCGCTCTCCGCGCCAGAGCCAGCTTATCACGGGCTCAAGTTCCACGAAGCGCTCGGCCCAATGGCTTTCACCTTCCATTCCATCGCCATCGGTCTGCGCGATCTGGGCATGACCATGAATCCGCAAGGCGCACATTATACGCTAATGGGGATCGAGACGCTTAGCCTGCGCATGGAGCGCCATGTTGAGAATGCGATCAAGGTTGCCAAGTGGTTAGAGGCCGATCCTCGTGTGGAATACGTGACCTATGCCGGGCTTGAAAGCTCGCCCTATTACGCCCGTATCCCGGCAATTTGCCCCAAAGGCGCGGGCGGTCTGTTCACCTTCGCAGTCAAGGGCGGCTATGAGGCTTGCATCAAAATCGTCGATGGGGTCGAGATATTCAGCCATGTTGCCAATCTGGGCGATACCCGCTCGCTGATCATCCATCCGGCCAGCACCACCCACCGCCAGCTTTCGCCAGAACAACTTGAGGCGGCGAGTGCCGGGCCAAATGTGGTGCGTCTGTCGATTGGCATTGAAGATCCAAAGGATCTGATTGCTGATCTGGATCAGGCGCTGGCCAAGGCCACGGCGTAAAACAGCCGGGGCGGCAGTGTTGCCGCCCCGAATGCGCTAAGGGTCAACCAATTCAATTACCATTGAAATTGAAGCGCGCACTGTGATCAAGCCGGGCGCGATTGGCACCTCATAGCGCGGTGCAGAGCTGGCCATATCTGACATCATCATTGGCTCAACACTTATATATCCCCCCATTTCATCATAGGGCGACGCATCCGATATGCGCAAAACTTGGCCCAGTGCAACGCCCGCCGCCTGTGCATAGATATCAGCCATGCGCATAGCCTCAGCCACCGCCCGGCGGCTGGCCTCGTCTTGCATTTGGGTCCGGTCTCGCAGACCAAATATCACCCGTTCGACAGTATTTGCCCCAGCGCCAACAACGGCAGGGATAATAGCGCCAACACGCTCTAATTCATGCACTTCAACACGGATCGTGTTGGTCGCCGTATAGCTATCAATCACGTCATAATTCGTATTGCCCATCAATGTACGACCATAATGGCGCTGCAAGCGTACCCCGTTGGTTGATATCAATTCCTCGGCCACACCCTGCGCCGCCAGCTCCCCCAGCGCGCCCGCCGTGCGGCTGCTGGCCTCGTCCATTGCATGGCCCTCAGTCTCGCCTTCCGCACGAATGGTAAATGTAAGCATCGCTTGGTCGGGCGGTGCCGAAACCTCGCCGCTGCCACTAATAGAAATGCTGCGCAACGTGGCAGTATCGGCGCTGGCTATTGCCGGGCTGATCAGCGCTGCGATGATGCATACCGGCGCAAACACCGTTGAAATTGCTGAAAACTGTGGCTTCATTTTGCCTCTCCCTTTTGGTGATACTTAAAGAATTGTGGTGATAAGACGCATCTGGCAAGGCAAACCTTGGCCATGCAGCCATTTTAACTTTTTGTTAGCCTTTGCGTTAGCGGGAATCTGCTGTAGATTCGCATAGGCAGAAAAACCCCCTTTAAGGGGGTGCAGACAGGGTGATAAAGGAAACGGATGAAACCGAATTTTGCGTTATCTTTGTCTGTCGATGGGATCGGCCTGCTGCATCGCGGCAGCGCTGGCTGGCATCTTGTCGGTGAAGTGGCCCTTGATGCTGATGATCTGGGTGGAGATCTGGCGGTTTTGCGCAAGACCGCACTGGCGCTCGACCCGTCAGGCATTCGCTGCAAAGTCCTGATCCCCAATGACCAAATCCGCTACTTGGCCTTGGACACAACCCGCACCAGCGACGAAGATGTGCGCGCCGCTCTTGCCGGGGCCACGCCCTACGGGGTCGATGATCTGGTCTATGATGTCGCGCGGGGCGGTGGACGCACCTATATTGCCGCCGTTGCCAAAGAGACCCTGAAAGAGGCCGAGGCATTTGCGCTTGAGCACCGTCTGTCGCCGGTATCCTTTGCCGCTATTCCTGTTGAATTTACTTTTCAGGGCGAGCCACATTTTGGCGAAACCGCCGCTGCGTCGAGTATTATTGCCACTGGCGATGTGGTTGAACGCGATGATCAGCCGATCATGCTGGCGGCTATGCGCCCACCGATATTGGCCGCAGCGCCTGATGCTGCGCCACTGATGCCGCCACAGACGCGCCCTGAATTGCAAGATGACAGCGCTGTTGCAACCACCGTTCTCGCAGAGACGGAAGACAGCCCACCGGTTGCCGACATGGCAAAAAGCGCAGTGCTGCCCGAGGTCACGCAAGAGGCTGATGATCCAGAGCCAGATGCCAATCCAGCGCCGGATGATCAAGAAGCATCCAATCAAGAGCCAGAAGATACCGGGTCAACATTACCCGAGCCGCCGGCTGAGATGGTTTTCTCATCCCGCGCGCGCGCGCAGCGGGTAAAGTTTGACGCCCAAAACAGTGTTGCGGAAAGCAAGGCAGATCGCTCCGCAGCGCATGCATCTACCGATACCGAAACCGCGTCAGATGTCGAACCCGAGCTGCATTTCTCGCGCAAACGCACTGCCACACAGGCGCGCACCCACACAGATGCCGAAACCGCGTCACAAGATGAGCCAAGCCCGCCGCGGCACAGCGAAATGGCACCGCCGGCACAAACACCGCCCCTTGCCGCACCGTCTGCAACGCCGCCATCTTCTGTGCCGCCCCAAACTATGGCGCCCCAACCTGTACGGCCACTTTCCGTACCGCTGCGGCCCTTCATTAATGATGCGGCCAGCGATGCCGGTATGCCGGCCATAAACGGTGCCAAGGGAATGGTCAGAGGCCCTGCCCCTGAGCTTGGTGTCGACTTAACCCTGTCGCCGCCGCCCGCGCCGGTATCAGCACATATCATTGTACCATCGACGGCCCAGGCCGAGTATGAACGTGCAGCAGCACGGCGCAATTCGCGCGATGCCCCTGTCGCGACAAGCACAGCGGCACCGGCAATTACCGGCCGGTCCTCGGCGGCCATGCCGCCCAGCC
>JAESRD010000200.1 GCA_016764835.1 Paracoccaceae bacterium
CATTGCAAAGATTATATTGAGGCGCTTTTCACCGATTTCACCTTGCTTGCGGGCGACCGCAATTTTGCTGATGATCACGCCGTTATCGGCGGCTTGGCCCGGTTTAGAGACCAGCCCGTGGTCGTGATCGGGCATGAAAAGGGCAATGACACCAAGAGCCGAATTGAGCGCAATTTTGGCATGGCACGTCCCGAAGGCTACCGCAAAGCCCTGCGTCTGTTGGACCTTGCCGACAGGTTCAACCTACCGGTCATTGCCCTCGTCGACACAACCGGCGCCTATCCCGGCAAAGGTGCCGAAGAGCGCGGCCAATCAGAGGCAATTGCGCGCACAACCCAGCGCTCTTTGCAGCTCGGCGTACCCATGGTTTCAGCCATTATTGGCGAAGGAGGTTCTGGCGGCGCAGTAGCATTTGCTACAGCAAATCAAGTACTTATGCTTGAGCATTCGATCTATTCTGTCATCTCCCCCGAAGGCTGCGCCTCGATCTTGTGGAAGAACGCCGACAAGATGAAAGAAGCCGCCGAAGCCCTGCGTCTGACCGCGCAAGACCTCGCCCAGCTTGGCGTTTGCGACCGGGTAATCAAAGAGCCGCTCGGCGGTGCCCACCGCGATCCGCAAGCCACAATCAGCTCTGTTGGCGATGCGATTGAGATCGCACTCAAAGAGATGAAAAACAGCAAACCCGCTGATCTGCGCAGCAACCGGCGTAAGAAGTTCCTTGGGCTCGGCGCGCGCGGTTTGGCGGCTTAAGTCTTCGCGACAAAATCCACCACAAGCCCGGCCATCGGCCCCACATGGTTCTTAAGGTTAAAGAACCCATGTTGGGCACGTGGCACTTGTGTGAGCGTGCAGCGGTCAGCGGGCCAAAGCGCGGCGAAACGCCGTGTGGTCTCTATCGGCACCACCGGGTCGGCCTGACCGTGAGCCATCATACAGGGCACAAAAGCGGCGTCTGACAGGTCACCAATCAGCTGGATCGGCGAAATGTCGGGCCTGCCTTCGGGCGGACAAATCCGGTTGGTAAAACCGCCCGCGCCAATATCGGTCACCGGATTAAACAGAATAAGCCCAGCAATTTGGCGCTGCTGGCGGCGAAAAACATCAAGCGCCATAAGCCCGCCAAACGATGCGCCCAGCAGATATAACCGCCCATGCCCTGCCTCATAGGCGAATTCTTGCGCCACCTTGGCGGCGCGGTGCGCTTCTGCCAAGATCGCATCAAGGTCGGTCGGGCCATTATCGAGCACGCTATAGCGTAGCAATATCTGGCCAATCCCCGGCCCGTCACTCAGATTTTGGCAAAATGGCACCATCATTTCAGGCGCGCCGCCTACACCACCACCGCCATGAAAACACAAGATCAACGCCCGCTCAGGCGCGCGGGACGGCAAATACAGCCCCTCAAGACCGCCGCCAAGTGCAATGCTCTGCGGCCCATCGGCCGGGGTGCTAATCGCCGCCGCCCTCTTCCTCCGGCGTTTAAACCAGCCAATCACTCCAGCCGCTCCGGTAACGCCTTGCCGCGTAGCGCCTCATCCGCTGGCATTGCGCGTTTGCCCTGCCGCTGCAGCCGCGTCATCTGCACGCCACCTTGGCCGCAAACAACCACATTGCCCGGCAGTACCGTACCCGGCGCGCCCGCCGCCTCGGCTAATGCACAGCCCAGAATTTTGAGCCGCTCTTCTCCCGCCATCGTCCACGCCCCCGGCACCGGCGAAAGCCCCCGGATCAATCGGCCAATCTCTACCGCAGGCAGGGTCCAGTCGATCCGCGCCTCATCTTTGTTGATCTTTGCGGCATATGTCATGCCCGCCTCAGACTGAACCTGCGGCGTAAAACCAGCCAGATTTGCGACCACCCGGACCACGGCTGCGGCCCCCAAAGCGCTCAGCCGATTATGCAAAATACCGGTGGTTTCCTCTGGCCCAATAGCACAGGTCTCGCGCGCCAAAACCGGCCCGGTATCAAGCCCGGCATCCATCTGCATAATGCAAATTCCAGTCTCAGTATCGCCCGCCATTATCGCCCGGTGTATCGGCGCCGCCCCGCGCCAGCGCGGCAGCAGCGAGGCATGAATATTGAGGCACCCATGCTGCGGCGCATCAAGCACACCCTGCGGCAGGATCAGACCGTAGGCCACGACAACGGCAATATCAGCCCCCAGATCAGCAAAGTCTTGTTGCGCCTGCGCCCCCTTGAGCGAGGCCGGATAACGCACCTCTAGCCCCAGCGCCTCAGCCGCCGCTTGCACCGGCGATGGCCGCAGCTTCTTGCCACGCCCAGCGGGCCGGGGCGGCTGCGAATAGACCGCTGCAATCTCATGGCCCGCTTTGTGCAACGCCTGCAACGCTGGCACCGAAAAATCGGGTGTTCCCATGAAGATAACGCGCATTACTTGCCTTTCTTTAGGTGGCTCTTAACCCGGCGCAAGAAGATATCGCGCTTGGTCCGGCTCAGCCGATCAAAGAACATTTTGCCCGCCAAATGGTCTATCTGGTGCTGCACAGATGTCGCCCAAAGCCCAACAAAGTCGCGCTCCTCAGCCTCACCTTCAGCGTTCAAAAACCCCACCGTCACCGCCCTTGGGCGGCTGATCACGGCCGAATAACCCGGCAGATTAGGCGATGCTTCATCATGCTCGCGCAGCTGCGCGCTGGCATGCAAGACCACCGGATTGGCCAGTAACACCGCCTGCCCCCGCGCGGCGCTGGCATCCACCACCGCCAAACAGAGCGACACGCCAATTTGAGGCGCGGCCAACCCGTAGCCGGGCATCGCATCCATCGCCGCAACCATCTCGGCCCAAATCTCGCGCACCGCCTTATCAACCACCGCCACAGGGGCGGCCCGTTGGCGCAAGGTCGCATGCGGATAGCGCAGAAACTGGCTCATCCGCGCGCGCGCTCCCGCTTCAGCTTTTGCATCCTGCGGGTGATCATTTGGCGCCTCAGCGGCTTGAGGTAATCAATGAACAACTTGCCCGCCAGATGGTCGACTTCATGCTGCACACATGTCGCCCATAGCCCGTCAAATTCCTGCTCTTGCTCCACCCCGTCAATCCCCATCCAGCGCACACGCACCTCGGCGGGCCGCTCAACATCGCCGTATTGCTCAGGGATCGACAGACAGCCCTCTTCATAAGTGTTCAGCGCCTCAGATTGCCAGGTGACAACCGGGTTGATCAACACCATCGGCTGCGGCTCGGCATCCTCGTCCTTGATGCAATCCATCACCAGCAACTGGCGCAGCACGCCCACTTGCGGTGCCGCCAGGCCAATGCCCGGCGCATCATACATTGTTTGCAACATATCCGCTGCCAAACTGCGCAAATCCTCGTCAATTGAGGCAACCAGTTTGGTTTTGGTTTTCAGGCGGGGATCTGGGTGGATCAATATGTTGCGCAATGTCATGGCGTCGATTTAGGCTATGACCCGGCCCCTTGCAACGGCCTTGGCGTTATGGCCCGTAAAACAGTGCATATCCGGCTTGCACATGACCGCTGATAAGATAGCCTGCGCCAACACTTAGGAGCGCTTCATGGATTTTGACACCGAGATAGATCGCCGCGGCACGCATAGCGCCAAATGGGACGCAATGGAGCAGGTCTACGGTGTCAGCCCCAATGACGGGCTGGCCATGTGGGTCGCCGATATGGACTTTCGTCCGCCGCAGGTTGTCCGCGATGCGCTGACGACAATGGCCGAAACCGGTGTTTACGGCTATTTTGGCGATGACACAGCCTATAAAGATGCGATCATTTGGTGGATGCAGAACCGCCATGGCTGGCAGGTTCAGCCCGAAGAGATTTTCTCCACCCACGGCTTGGTCAACGGCACCGCAATCTGCCTTGATGCCTTTAGCCAGTCCGGCGACGGTATCGTGCTGTTCAGCCCGGTTTATCATGTCTTTGCCAAGCTGATCAGCGCCGCTGGCCGCGTGCCTGTTGACTGCGAAATGCAGCAGGTTGATGGCCGCTACACGCTCGACTTTGAGCGCTACGACGCGCAAATGACCGGCAATGAGACCATGCTGATCCTGTGTTCGCCGCATAACCCCGGTGGCCGGGTCTGGACCCGCGCAGAGCTGAACGGTATCGCCGCCTTCGCCCGCCGCCACGGTTTGATCATCGTCTCCGACGAGATCCACCATGATCTGACCATGCCCGGCCAAACCCACATCCCCATGGCCCATATTGAGGGCATCGCCGACCGGCTGATTATGATGTCTGGCACCACCAAGACCTTCAATATTGCTGGCAGCCATATCGGCAATGTCATTATCGCCGACCCCGATCTGCGGGCTAAGTTCAACGCACGCATGTTAGCGGCTGGCATGTCGCCAAACGCCTTTGGTATGAATATGGCCACCGCCGCCTATTCGCCCGATGGTGCTGTTTGGGTTGATGAGTTACGCCAATATTTGGCCGATAACGCCAAGCTGTTCGACGCAGGTATTGCCGCCATCCCCGGCCTGCGCTCTATGAGCTTAGAGGCCACCTATCTGTCTTGGGTTGATTTTTCAGACACTGGCATGTCGGTCGAAGAATTTACGGCCCGCGTCGAAAAGACCGCCAAGATCGCCGTCAATCACGGCACGCCTTTTGGCGCTGGTGGGGAGACGTTCCTGCGGTTCAATATCGGCACAACGCGCGCACGCGTAGCCCAAGCGACGCAGCGTCTCGCCGCCGCATTCTCAGATCTGCAATAAAGCTTAGCGGGGCAAATACGCCACGGGCGCTTCTTGCTCCGCTACAAAATCCAGCGCCGGGCGGTCGGCATAGGGCGTATTCCACTTAAACTCATAGACCCGCTCACCGCCCTCTTCGCGTGAGGTAACCACAAGACAGTGGTACAAGTGGCGCGCCCCGTCATAAATATCGACAAGCCCGCGCAGAGGTGGCGCATCCTTTGCCATTGCAAAGCCGCCCTGCCACAACCGGCGCACCCGGTGCACATCATCACCGTCATGCACACAGAGCCGCGACGACTTGCGCAACATTGCTTCACGCGCCTCGGCCAAGCCTTGGCGCACTGCTTCTGGCAAAAATTCTGACATAACGGCCCCCTTGCTCATAAACATGACCCGGTCATGGCAAAAATCAAGTTAACTATTTGGCTAACCGTTAAAGAATCACCATATCCCTTGTTTATAGCCCCCAAGAGCCGCCTATTTGGCGCGTGGGCGCAACAGATGTGGCCGCGCCGCGTCATACAGCGCCGAATCGGGGAAGCCCTGATCGGGCGAAAGCGCAGGGCCAATAAAAATAAGCGCCGTGCGCGTAATCTTGGCCGCCCGCACCTGTTCGCGGATCGTATCCAGCCGCCCGCGCAAGATCATCTCGTCGGGCCAGCCGACCCGGTAAACCACTGCTACCGGGCATTGCGCCCCATAATGCGGGGCCAATTGTCGCTCGATCTCGCGCAATGCGCGAATGCCAAGATGGATCACCAGCGTCGCCCCGGTGCGGCCAAAGTTCTCCAGCGTCTCACCCGGCGGCATCGAGGTTGATTTCATCGACATCCGGGTCAAAATGATCGACTGCGCCACTTCCGGCACGGTCAGCTCTTGCCCCAGGGCTGCAGCCGCAGCCGCATAGGCCGACACGCCGGGGATAATTTCATAACCGATCCCGTCGGCATTGAGCCGCCTGATCTGCTCGGCAATCGCGCCGTAAAGTGACGGATCGCCTGAATGCACCCGCGCCACGTCCTCGCCGCGGGCCTGCGCTGCCAAAATCTGCGCATGGGTCTCATCAAGGCTCATCGGCGCTGTATCCATCACCAACGCCCCCTCAGGCACGCCCGCAACCACGGCCTCCGGCACCAGTGACCCTGCATAAAGACAAACCGGGCAGCGCCCAATCAGCCGCGCCGCCTTAAGCGTCAATAGTTCCGGGTCACCCGGACCGGCGCCAATGAAATAAACCTTCATGCCAGCCGCTCCTTTAGCTTCTTAGCGTAGCCGCGCGGCGTAAATATACGCGGCCCTTCGCCGGTCTCAACCAGCTTAGAATTAGACGAGCCAATCAGCACAATGGTCAGCATATCAACCTCATCAACCTCAAGATCAGCGAGGTGCCTGTGTCGCAACAGCTCCTCTGGTCGGCCAAGGCTGCTGGCCAACAAAACAGGCGTATCACCCGGCCGATGTTCCAGCAAAATATCACGCGCCTGCGCCAGCAACGTGCGCCGGCTGCGCGACACAGGATTATAAAACCCAATGACAAAGTCACCCTCGGCAGCCGCCGTAATCCGGCGCAAAATATCCGCGCGCGGGGTCAACAAATCAGACAGCGATATGGCGCAAAAGTCATGCCCCAGCAGCGCCCCGGCCCGGGCACTCGCCGCTTGCATCGCCGTAATCCCCGGCGCAGATGTCACATGGGCGCGCCGCGCCGCGCCGCTTACTCCACCCGGCCCATCGCCGCGCCCGATCAGCTCCCAAACCAGCGCGCCCATGGCATAAATTCCGGCATCGCCCGAGCAAATTAGCGCCACATTGCGCCTCTTGCCGGCCTGTTCCAGCGCATGACGGCAGCGGTCTTCCTCGCCGCCCAGCGGAAAGTCGGCCCGCTCTTTGCCATGTGCCAATGGCCCGAGCAGATCAATATACAGCCCGTAGCCAACCAGCTCCTCGGCCTGCGCAATAAGCTGCGACGCTTCGGGTGTGCGCCATGCCGCCTGCCCCGGCCCAATGCCAACAATAGAGAGCTGCCCACGCGCCACACCCGGTAGTGCTGTCAGTGGCTCCGGTGCCAGCGCAATCGCCGCCGTGGCCATCGCCGTTTTGCGCTTGGGCGCTATCAGCGTGGCCTTTGGCCCGGCCCCGGCAAGGGCTGCGTTCTCAGCCACACCGTGCGTGCCCACTTCGGCAAAAACCACCTCAGATGGGTTCGGCGTCTGCGTCGTCTCCGCCTCAAGTGCTGCGGCATCGAACAGCCGAAACGGCACATCCAAATGCGCGGCAAGCGCGTGTATCGCTGCCTCATCTGCCTTGAGATCAAGCGAGGTGATGGCGCGCAGAGCGCCGGGCGCAATATTGGCGGCTTTCAGCTGGGCTTCGACCAATTCAATCAGTTCTTGTGGCGGGCAATTGCGCGCACAGCCGACGCCCAATACGGCGCGCAATGGTCGAGAAATCAGCGCGCCCTGCGGAGCCGGATCAGCCGACAGACAGATATGCACTGCCGGGCCATCGCCCTGCGGCAAACCCTGCAACCAAGGCGCAGACATATCACCGCTAAACCGCACCCCCGCACCGGCCAATAAAGCCGCTGTCGCAGCCTTGGCATCTTGAGGGTTCTCCAACCGCCAGCCTGCCGGTGGCTCATCCAACGCCACGCCAAAATGCGCCTCGCCCGCTGTGGTCACCGCCGCAGGTACGGCCAGCAAATCGGCGATCTGTGTGGCCAGATTATTAGCCCCGTTATGCCCGCCCAATAACGGCACCACCGCCGCGCCATTTGCCGCTACCGCCAGCACCGGTGGCTCATCTCGTTTGGCTGCCAAAAGCGGGGCCACAGCGCGGATGAGAATACCGCTGGCACAAAGCCCAATGATCGGCGTTTGTGCGGCGAACAGGTCGCGGATATGCGCCGTCGCGCCGTCAAACCGCGCGACGCTAAGCGTCCCAACATCAGTACCAGCCGGACAATGCACCACCCCGCCCAACGCAGTTGCGATACGGTCCGCCAGCGGTAAAGCCGCCGCAGACAGGCAAATAATTGCCGGGGTTACAGCCATGGGTCACCACCTTTGGTCAGCAAAATCATCGAAAAATACGGCGCCGTGTCAGGCGCATCAGCCAGCGGCAATAGCCGCTCGCCCTCAAGGCTCACCCGTTCGACATAATGCGCCCGCGCCGTCAGCCCCAGCGCCTCGATCACCCGGCGCAGTTTGGGTAAATGCCGCCCCAGCTTCATGATCACCGCCGCGTCAGTAGCTGCAATCCGCTGGGTCAGCGCGGCCTCTTCTAGCCCGGCGCTGAGCACACTGAGCTGGTCGTTGCGCGCCGCCAGCGGCAGCCCGGCCAACGCCGTGGCGGCTGAGACTGAGGTAATGCCCGGCACCACGCTGACATCATATTTGCCAGCCAAACGGGCGTGCAAATACATGAATGAGCCAAAGAATAACGGGTCGCCCTCGCACAGACAGATCACATCTTCGCCGCCCTCCAGCACCTCGGCGATCAGCGCCGCGCCGCGGTCATAGGCGTCTTGCGCCGGGCCGCGCTCTTGGGTCATTGGCACTGCGATGATAATCTCTTGCGCTGATTTTGGGATGAATGACGCCGCGATAGAGCGGGCCAAACTTTGCCCGCCCAAAGGCGCAGGGTAGGCGATTGTTGTCGCCCCCTCTATCAGCCGCGCGGCGCGAATGGTCAGCAGATCTGGCGCGCCGGGGCCGATGCCCACGCCAATGAGCGCGCCGGGTTTAGGTGGTGTATTCAACGCTTTACCAAGCTCCATTGTGTAACTGTCATCATCGGCTGCCAGCCGACAAGCCGCCCCAGCGGGGCTGCACGGCTTATTTGCAGACGGGCCAGATCACCGCCATGCTCTTTATACAAAGTGCTCAAAACCGCCTCGCCCTCAAGCGTGACAACATTGGCCACCAGCCGCCCAAGCGGGCGCAAAGCAGCCCATGCTGCGTCGAAAACCTCTGCCGTCAGCCCGCCGCCAATGAAAATCGCATCGGGTTGGTCTAGGCCAGCAAGCGCCGCCGGAGCCGCCCCGCAGACCAGCTTTAGCTGCGGTGCGCCAAGGGCGGCGGCGTTGGAAGCCGCCATGGCCCGGCGCTCGGCTTTTGGTTCAATACCAATCGCCCGCGCATAGCGCGCCGCCCGCATCCACTCTATCGCCACCGAGCCGCTGCCAGTGCCAATATCCCAGAGCAATGCCCCGCGCATAGGCATAAGTTTGGCCAGCGTGGCGGC